>NZ_DAMBTF010000026.1:0-39839 GCF_032054185.1 Proteiniclasticum sp. | reverse complement strand
CTTCCACTTCATCATTATTCTTTCTCCTAACCGGAAGTTACTTTTACAATTAAGGTTAAAAACATAATCAATATCATTGATTCTAAAACGATTGATAATACACTATAGATAAAGTATACTTATAAATGTGTTCACAGAATGTAAAATGAGGTGCTTTATGAACTGCTATGAAAATTCAGTATTGCTGGCGTTGATGAGAGGTAAATACAAGTCACAACGAGAGCTTTCTCTAGCCTGTAAACTTTCGCTGGGATTAGTTAATAAAACAATAAACAACCTTCTGTCGAATGGTTACATAGACAGTCAATTAACTGTGAGAGAGAATAACATAAATGAAGTAAAATTTACCAAACCAGAGCGGGCAATCATACTTGCCGCCGGGTATGGGATGAGAATGATTCCTATTGGAACTGATGTGCCTAAGGCTCTTTTAGAAGTGAAATCAGAACTGTTAGTTGAAAGACAAATAAGACAACTAAAAGAAAAGGGAATAAATGAAATTTATATTGTAGTAGGGTATTTAAAAGAGATGTTTGACTACTTAGTCGAAAAATATGGCGTACACATTATTTTGAATGAAAACTATCATTCTAGTAATAATCTCTATTCTCTTTATTTAGTTGCAGATAAACTGAATAATACATATGTTATTCCTAGTGATATTTACAGCTATATCAACCCTTTTGACACGATAGAGTTATCATCGTGGTATATGATGGGAAGCGAAAAGATTACAGGTACTGGTCTCAAGGTTAATCGTAATGGAGTCATCCAGTTTATCAGCGGTAAAGAAGAAGGAAATCGAGTACTCGGAATAGCCTACATAAACGATTCATCGGGTGATAAGCTTCGGAAAAACATCTATAAGATTATAGATGACAATCAATACCTGAACTCATTTTGGGAAGAAGCAGTCTTTAACGACCCTGATCCAGTTCTTTATCCAAGGTTAGTCAGCGATGAAGAAGTAATAGAAATTAATACGTATGCAGACCTAAGAAATGCAGATGAACAGTCAGACCATCTACAATCAGACATAATAAAGCTGATCACTGAAGAAATGAGCTGCAGTAAAGAAGATATTACAGATATTAAAGTAATGAAAAAAGGGATGACCAACCGGTCGTTTCAATTCACAGTCTTTGAGAAAACATATATTATGCGAGTACCTGGAGAAGGAACTGAGCAGTTAATAAATCGCAGGAATGAGTTTGTTAATTATCAGATAATTAAAGATAAATACATTTCTGATAATGTTGTTTATATATCAGAAAATAATGGATATAAAATAACGGAATTCTGGCATGATACTCGAGAGTGTAACCCAGAGGATAAAGAAGACGTTAAAAGGTGCATGGCTTATCTCAGAAATTTTCATCAAAGTAACTTTGAAGTTCCTCATGAATTCGATCTGTTCAGGAATATCGATTATTATGAAAGCTTGTGGAAAACGGAAACTCTCTATAAGGATTATAAAGACATCAAACATAATGTATTAGGTTTGAAAGGATTTATTGAGGCTAATATTCAAGAGAAGGTTCTTGCACATATTGATTCAGTTCCGGATAATTTCCTCTTCACAGAACATGGCATTAAACTGATTGACTGGGAGTATGCAGGGATGCAAGATCCACATGTGGATATTGCCATGTTTGCGATTTATTCACTATATGAATTAGAGCAGATAGACGAGCTCATTGAGTTGTATTTCGAATATAAGGTGGAAGAAACAATACGTATGAAGATATATGGATATATTGCAGTATGTGGGCTGTTATGGAGTAATTGGTGTGAATATAAAAGAATGCTGGGGGTTGAGTTCGGAGAATATTCCATGAAGCAGTATCGTTATGCCAAGGAGTTCAGCAGTATTGTTGGAAAATATATAAGAGAGGAATGGAATTATGCATAGAATTGTGAATGCAGTTATCTTGGCAGCGGGATTTTCTTCAAGGTTTGCACCGTTGTCATTTGAAAAACCAAAAGCACTGCTTGAAGTTAAGGGGCAGGTGCTGATAGAAAGGCAGATTGAACAGCTTAAGGAAGCTGGCATCAATGATATTACCATAGTTGTGGGGTACAAAAAGGCGATGTTTGAGTACTTGAAAGACAAGTATTCAGTGGAACTTATTGTAAATGATGAATTCTCAGTTAAAAACAACCTTTCATCCATTTATAGAGTGAAGCATAAACTGAGAGATACATATATATGTTCAGCAGACAACTATTTTACCAGGAATGTGTTTTCAGAAAACCATGAAGGAGCATATTATTCTGCTGAATATATACAGGGTGATACTGAAGAGTGGTGCATGGGAACAGATATAAATGATCGAATTACAGAGGTTGAAATTGGCGGAAAAGATGCCTGGTATATGATTGGACATGCATACTTTTCAGAAGAATTCTCTAAGGCATTTATACCGATAATAGAAGAAGAATACGCTAAAGAAGAATCATCAAATCTTCTGTGGGAACATGTTTTCATCAAGCATCTTGATTCTTTGCACATGAAGATAAAGAAGTATCCTTCTGATATTATAAAAGAGTTTGACTCACTTGAAGATTTAAGATCCTTTGATGAAACTTACATTACAGATACCAGATCGACCATAATGAAAAAACTGAGTAAAGAACTAAACTGCTCTGAAAAAGAGATTAAGAATATCATACCCACGACAATGAATGGATGTGCTACAGGGTTTCAGTTTGGAGTCAGAAACCAGGAATATTATTATGATTATCAAGAACAGCGGATAGGAGAGAGATGAATGGAGAATTTCGAATACAGAATTAAATCGCTTTTTGAGGACGAGTTAAAAATCCCTTTTAATGATGCAAGTATTGTTAGGTTAGGTGGTTTAACTAATTATAACTACAAAGTTGTTGTGAACCATTCATCTTATGTAGTCAGAATTCCAGGTGTCGGAACAGAAGATCTGATTAATCGACATGATGAGTCTCTGACTACAGTAGTTACTAATGAAATAGGAATTGATGCAGAGAATATCTATTTCGAACCTAAGGAAGGTCTGAAGGTCTCAAAATACATCGATGATGCAATCACGCTAAATGAACAGTTAGTGAAAGATCCCTCGAATATGAAGGATATGGCAGGATTGTTTGCGAAACTGCATTCGTGTAATAGAAGTATCCCAGCGGTGTTTGATGTATTTGATAAAATTGTTGAATATGAGAATCTCCTGTCTGCAGAAACCGAAAACTTCTATTGGGATGATTACGAGGAAGTTCGAGAAAAAGTTTTTAGTCTTAAAAATATGTATAGATCATTCAACTTCGATACTGTCTTGTGCCATAACGACCCATTATGTGAGAACTTTATAAAGGGTTCGGACAGAATGTATCTGGTTGACTGGGAGTATGCTGGGATGAATGATCCGATGTGGGATTTGGCTGACGTGTTTATCGAAGGAAACTTTTCTGATGATGATGAAGCCTTGTTTAAATCCTTCTACTTCGGCCGTGCAGCTACCCCAGTGGAAGAGAAGAGAATCCTCATGAATAAAGTCTTCTTAGATTTTCTCTGGAGTTTATGGGGAAAACAGAGATACTCATGTGGAGAAGATTTGCTTGAATATGCTAATCAAAGGTATATAAGAGCAAAGGAAAATATGTCAAAAATAATGGTGGATACTTTAGTATCTTAATTTAGGGGGAACAAAATGTTCGAAGGTTTATTGGCTGGATTACTGTGGGGATTAGATACTGTTATTATTGGTATTGCATTATCAATGACTCCATTTCTTTCAACAGAGCAAGCTATTTTCTTGTCTCCATTTGTCAGCACTTTTATCCATGACTTTTTTTCTAGTTTGTGGATGATTATGTATATGGTCATTAGAAAAGAATTCAGTAAAGTGCTAAATGCACTTAAATCAAAAAGCGGAAAATTTATCGTCCTGGCTGCATTAATCGGAGGGCCACTTGGAATGACAGGTTATGTCCTCTCGATTAAATATATCGGAGCTGCATATACAGCAATTATTTCAGCAATGTTTCCAGCGGTTGGAGCATTATTTTCATATATATTCTTGAAGGAAAAAATGAAACTTTATCAGCTGGCAGGTTTATTCATCAGCATAGGCGGAGTCATTGCACTAGGTTATACACCAGGAGGCAGTGATGTTGATAACGTATTACTCGGATTTCTTTTTGCGTTAATGTGTGTAGTAGGCTGGGCAGCAGAAGCAGTAATCATTGCCTACGGCCTCAAAGATCCCAATATATCTGATGAACAGGCTCTTCAAATCAGACAGCTAACGTCTGCAGTATTCTATGCCATTATCATACTGCCTCTCCTAGGCGGGTGGGGATTAAGCTTCAACATTTTTACAAGCAGTACAATGCCTATTATCTTAATATCAGCATTATTTGGAACGACCTCATATCTTTTCTATTATAAGGCAATCAATAAAATTGGTGCATCTAAAGCAATGGCTTTAAATATTACCTATTGTGCGTGGGCCATTGTGTTCGGGTTCTTCATCCTGCAAGAATCTGTCTCTGGTAAGGACATATTATTTGCTGCCATAATTATTGGTGGATCAATTGTAGCCGCGTCTGATATTAAAGAGCTGTTTAAAAGGAATAAACAGAAGAATGAATTGAAGAAAATATCATAATAATACATGAAAAAGATGAAGGCAAGCAAACATTGAGGTTGGCTTGCCTTCATCTTTTTTCGGAAATGATACGTATAGAAATTCATACTGCAATGGATTGTTAAGTGGATACCCTGAGAATTGCCTATTGATCACTGAATATGAAATTATGCAGTTCATCTACAGTGTCATATTCATCGAAAACTAAAAACCATGATCCGTTGATCATTTCCCCATAGGAATGATCATCAGTTGGAAAACGTGACTGACTGATGTCACTTATACCAGCATTCAGTATACTGCTTCCAACCTTCAGCATATAGCTGGAAGTGATATTTGTTTCAACATTGGAGGCGAGTCTCCTGATAACTCCGGGTAATTCTATTACGCTTAAGTCAGTGAGTTTTCTGATGATCCCTGAGAGCACTGTTCTCTGCCTCTCAGTTCTCTCATAGTCTCCATCACCAACTTTTCTGATTCTGGAATATCCCACAGCCTGTACACCATCAAGGAGCTGATACCCGCTTTTTGTAATGAGAGAAAAGTTCAGACCTTCAACATAAGCAGTATCATTTGTATACTTGTTGACCATATCAATTTCATCTTCTTTTACATTTGCATAAATGCCACCAACTGAGTCGATAATGTTGATCAAACCACCATAATTTATGGAAGCATAATGTCTTATGTTTAATCTGAAGTTCTTGTTGATTGTGTGGATTGCTAGCTCAGGCCCGCCATAAGCATAGGCATGTCCCAGTTTATTATCCCCATAGTCTTTAATCGATACTCTTGTATCTCTCATAAGCGAGGAGAGCTTAATCTTGTTATTGACCGGGTCAATAGTCAGTATCATGATTGAGTCCGATCGTCCGGTTTCTTCATCAGATCTTTTATCAATTCCAAAAAGCAGCACATTTATAATTGATTTATTATTTTCGAAAATGTTGATCTCATTTTCAGTTTCTTCAGTAATACCTAAGTCTTCGTCTGTCTCTGGTATCTCCATATATTCAATTTCATCATATGTCTGAAGGAAATACCAATACGCACCACCAGCCAAAGCTAAAATGGTAATGCCTATAATAACTAAAATCTTAATTAGTAATCTGTAACTTCTATTGGTTCTATTAGATTCCAGGGATAACTCCTGATCAGAATTTCTTTTCATCTTTTTTCTCCAAATGTTTTTTCTAAGTATAATTCAAATTTCTTAAATATTAAATATTCTTCTTAAATTTTAGTGTGTAGAGAACATTCTTCATATTCATTCATGACATTACTGTTGATACAACATAATTCTCAATCAGTAAGAGTATCCATTCAAACTTAATGATGACCAGGTATGGCTTGCTGTATTATTGCGATAATTTAAAATGTTAATGAATATATTCCCGATTTTTTAGATTTACTTCATATCTTCGTGGTAATTTTTATGTAACACGTATGATGGAAATTATTATGATACCCATTACTAATATAGCAAAGTGAGACTGATGTTAATGAATAGATGGATTATGGACGCGAGAGTTTACAGGTTTTTTAAAAGGCTGATGGATATCATCCTTTCTCTGGTTTTTACTGTTGTATTGTCACCCCTTATGCTGGTCATCATATTAATTTTAAAGATACAGGGCGATGGTCCTGTTATTTTTAAACAGGAAAGGCTGGGTAGAGGTGGGAGAATATTTGAAATTCTAAAGTTCAGGAGTATGAGTGTACATGCTCCCAGTATTGCAGCAAAAGACATTGACGAAAAATCTTACGTTACACCTTTTGGAAAACTTCTCAGAATGTCCAGTTTAGATGAGCTTCCACAACTGATTAATATCCTTAAGGGTGAAATGTCATTTGTGGGGCCAAGGCCATTAATACCCAATGAAGGTGAGATCAATGTACTTAGAAAAAAGATGGGTATAGATACCTTAAGACCAGGGCTCACAGGATGGGCTCAGGTTAAAGCGCGTGATACAGAAGATCAGGATGAAAAGCTGAAACTTGATCTGTATTATAAGCTGAACAAGAATCTGATATTAGATGTTAAAATTATTGTGATGACAGCTTTTGCCATGTTTCACAAAAAGTAAGGAATACGATAAGACATCATGGAGGTGCCCTAAGGAGGACAAAAAATTGCAAGTTAGACAAATGATAAAAAATGACATCAGTCAGTTTAAAACCCTTAATGCATATACAAGGATTCTGATTGTATTCATTCTAATTAATCCGATTATTGATGTTATTACATCAATTGGAATCAGGGAGTACAATATTACCTTAAGTATCGGAATTTTACTCAAAGGCCTATTTCTGATTTATACGGTTATTGCATTCCTGAGGACAAGTAGTACCAGCAAAATAGATAAGATAGCGAAGTATATTTTATTTGCCTTTATTATTTATGCAGCTGTGCATTCACTTTTAAGTTTGCAGAGCTTTGGGTTTAGCAGAACAGTTTCAGGTGGAATCACCATGGTGAAAACCTTCTATTTACCCCTGGTTATACTAAGCCTTTATAAGCTTATTGATAAAAAAGATATCACATTACTCACAAGAGCCCTTGTTTATAGTGCAGCATTTGTGGCATCAATCATTGCTCTCTCAATGCTTACAGGAACAGATTACAATGCATATAAGTATGGTAAAACTGGAACAGTAGGCTGGTTCTTTGCAGCAAATGAAGTCAGTGCACTCCTTGGGATACTTACACCGATACTGATTTACTTCATCCTTGAAAAGCTGAAAGCAAATCCTGTGGTTAAGATTATGATCATATCTGCTTATACCTTTTTGTACTATCAGATCGGCACTAAGGTTGTGGCACTTTCTGTAATCATGACTGTATTTTATGTGATTGTTCTATTTATACTAAGGAAAGTGAAAGACAGGAAATTATACATTTTAAAGCCAGTGGTCACACTATCGGTTCTCTTTATCGTTTCCATGGGTCTCGTACCTGTTACGCCCATAGGGATCAATCTTAATCTTCATAATAGACTCATAATAGACCGATATGAGGATAATATTGATGAAGAAAATCCTGAAAGTGATGAAGACATTAAAAATGATTTTGGGATTGAAGAGATACTGGATAATGAAGAGGTCCTGATGAGTCTTGTATTCAGTGGACGCGATGAATACTTTACGATTAGAAAGTTTATTTACGACAGAGCGAGTACTACAGAGAAACTGTTTGGACTGACTCAGTTCGCTGTCACAAATAATAATCAGATTAAATCCTATATCATTGAAATTGATTATTTTGATATCTTTTTCAATTTTGGAATCATCGGTTCAATTTTTTACTGGGTGATTGTTCTGGGTTCGCTCGGATATGCAGTAAGAAATGCATTCAGAAACTGGAGAATTTTTGAACCTTCAAGTATCCTGCCATACTATCTGTGTTCAGTCATTCTGGCATTTGGTATCGCCATGTTTGCGGGACACGTATTTGTATCACCCTCTGTCAGTTTCTATCTGGCACTGATCATCAGCATTTTGACCGTAGAATCAAATAATAAGAACAATAAGAAGAGGTTATCTTTAACCTAGGAGGATACTATGCACAAAGAAAAAATACTAGGTCTAAATATTCTTGATACCACTTATGCTGAGCTAATTTCCAATATCAGAGCTGATATTGAGAGCAGTCAGAAAAGAATAATTGTGGCCATAAATCCTGAGAAAATAATGAAGGTTAAAGAAGATCCGTTCCTTGCCAGGTTCATTAATCAGGCAGATTATCTTATTCCTGATGGTGTGGGTGTTTTAATGGCATCCAAAAAACTTGGTGGGAATCTTAAAAATAGAATTACTGGTGTTGATACCATGGTTAGGATCTGCAAACTGGCATCTGTTAGAGGCTACAAGGTTTTTCTTTTAGGCGGCAAGAATGAAGTTGTTCGTGCTGCAAAAGATCACCTGGAAAAGCGCTTTAAAGGCATCCAGATTGTTGGATTTAAAGATGGTTACAATATCAATAATCAGGAACTGATTAAAAAAATAAATGACTCAGGAGCTCAGATTCTGTTTGTTGCCATGGGTTCTCCCAAGCAGGAGAACTGGATACAGGAACACAAGGATCAGCTTAACGTAAATATCTTCCAAGGCGTCGGTGGGTCTTTTGATGTTCTTGGGCAGTATGTCAAAAGGGCACCAAAGTGGATGCAGGATATGGGCATTGAATGGATGTATCGCCTGATCAAAAATCCAAGCAGGATATTCAGGCAGATTAATCTCATCAGATTCTACAGACTCATTGGAAAAGAAAAGAAGCAGCTGTAAGCACAGAGTATAGTGAAAGAAACAGGAATGCATCTGGATAAAAGATCTCAAGTTTGATTTAGGAGGACTGTCATGGTGAAGGAAGAGAATAACGAGATACTGGTAATTACGCCGGGGTATCCCAGCAAGGATAACCCCTACAATAATTCCTTTGTTCATCAGAGAGTTTTAGGGTACTTGGAGGAAGGAATCCATGTAGAGGTATTTTCTGTGCCTGGCAGTCCCTACAAGAAAAACATGGATAAACCGAGTGTGAAACAGTACGAGATTGATGGCGTTCCTGTATCAGAGGGAACACACGGAAATCTTGAAGATCACCTCAAAAAGAAAAGGTACAGTAAGATCCTTGTTCATTTTGCATGGAAGGGAATCATGGAAGTTGTACTGGAACATACAGGAGATACACCCCTTATTATATGGGTTCATGGAGTGGAAGCTCTGTCATGGAAAAGAAGACTGTTCAATCTTACATCCAGTCCAAAAGAAATCATAAAATTCATAGGGTATATCCCACTCAACAAAATACAGCTGAGGTTTGTCGGAAGACTGATCGAAAAACAAAACGACAGAGATATGACCTTTGTCTTTGTATCACACTGGATGAAAGAAATCCTGGAAGAAGATACCGGTGTAAGAAGCACCATAAAGAAGTACAGGGTTATTCCCAATGTAATTAACGACAAGCTGTTTAACTATGAGGAGAAGGATGAGAATCTGAGATACCATATCTTTAATGTGAGGCCTTATCACTCCAAAAAGTATGCCAATGATCTTATGGTTGACACCATAATTAAGCTAAAGACATACAAAGATTTTGAAAAGCTGAGGTTCAATCTCTATGGAGATGGAAGACTGTTCGATGACACCGTTAAGCCGATCCTTGGCTTAACAAACGTGAATATCCACAAAGGTATGCTGCCACAAAAGGAGATTGCTGCTCGGCATAAGGAAAATGGAATTCTTCTTATGCCCACAAGGCAGGATGCTCAAGGCGTATCCATGTGCGAGGCCATGAGCAGCGGACTTGTGCCTGTGGTTTCAGACAATACAGCCATTCCTGAATATGTCTGCGGGGACTGCGGATACCTCTGCGAAGGACCAGATGAAATGGCCAAGGCCATCATTGAGCTTGTGGAGAATCCCGACATTTTCAAAGAAAAGTCTAAAACTGCTTCGAAGTATATCATAGAGAAATGTTCAGGACCAGTTGTCCTAAAAGAAGAGGTCAGTCTGATCCTGAAAAAATAAGTAGTATGCTCAACTAAAAGAGCCAGGAGGATTTATGCGTTTTACCATAGCCATACCTACATACAACCGAAAAGATCTGATCAGTAGAACGCTTAAGAGTCTCGAAGATCAGACGTTCACGGATTTTGAAGTGGTCATCATAGATGACGGTTCCACTGACGGAACTGAGGAGTATATTAAAACGTACATGGAAGAATCAGAAATGGAGATAAGATACTTTAAGCAGAGTAACGGTGGAAAGCACATGGCACTTAACCATGCCATAGAAAAAGCCCAAGGTGATTTCTTTCTGATCCTAGATTCAGATGACTGGATGCTGCCTGAGGGACTAATGGTTCTCTCAGAAAACTGGAATAAGATTCCTGAAGAAAGACAGAAAGACTTCTCAGGTGTCATGGCAAGGGCAAAGGAGCCAAACGGTAATTTCATCGGAAAACCCTTTCCTGAAGACCCATTCATTTCATCCTATGTGGACTTCCACTTCATCTCAGGAATCAAAATAGGGCCTTTTAAGGACTGTGTGGACTTTATCAGAACCGATCTCATAAAGAAATACAGATTTCCTGAAGTAAAGGAAGCTAAGTTCGTACCTGAAGCTTATATTACTGACCAGATCGGGATGAACCATAAACTCTACTGCATTTCTGATGTGGTTGAAATCAAGGAATATCAGGAAGAGGGTATAACAAAAAATATCGATGGATACAAGATGAAAAATGCACATGGCATGATTGCCTATTATGAGATTCTTCTTAAAGAGGTATTTCCTAATGCAGAAGATAAAGTCCCAGTGGCGTCTAAAGTCTATATCTGGTATCGGTATCTTGAATTCATGTCTCTACTTAAACTTGAAGTAGACCGTAAAGATATGACCCTCCTAGGCAGAAGCGTTAAGATGGTCAGGCCCGTGATTGACAGATTGTACAAGATGAGAAAAGCAAGAGCGAAATAATTAAGTAAAGTAAAAAGCAAACTAAATAAGCAAAGAAAGTAAAGTGAAGTAAGTAATAGGATTCAACACATGAGTCTTAAAGGAACAGTTACTACGAACAAAGAAACATAAACCCTTATGCATAGCAGAGAAGGAGCGGGAACTTAAATGAAAGCAATAAACGTTATAGGACTTGGTTACATAGGACTGCCTACGGCACTCATGTTCGCAAAGAGCGGACAGAAGGTTGTTGGGACAGATTACAATAAGGAACTGGTTGATAAACTTAATCGTGGAGAGCTGACATTTGAAGAAGAAGGTATTGAAGATCTTTTTCAGGCAGCAAGAAAAAATGATATTGAGTTTACTACGCAATATCAGAAAACAGATCTATACATTCTTTCTGTCCCTACACCTTTTGTAAGGTCCAGCAAAAAGATTGATCCAGTATATGTGATTAATGTTGTCAATAACGTTCTGGATGTATGCGAGAAGGATGCAATCCTGATTTTAGAGTCCACGGTTTCTCCTGGAACCATGGATAACTTTGTTAGACCTGAAGTGGAAAAAAGAGGACTTGTTATTGGAGAAGATATTCATCTTGTCCATGCACCGGAGAGAATCATCCCGGGTAATATGGTCTACGAGCTGGAGTATAATTCAAGAACCATTGGAGCTGACTCCATGGAGATTGCTGAAAGAGTAAAAGAGCTTTACGCATCTTTCTGCAAAGCTGAAATTGTCCTCACGGACATCAGATCCGCTGAAATGTCAAAGGTAGTAGAAAATACATTCCGCGACATCAATATCGCATTTGCCAATGAACTGGCTCAGATCTGCCGAAATGACAATATGGATGTGTATGAAATCATCCGAATTGCGAACAGGCACCCAAGGGTTAATATCCTTAACCCAGGTCCCGGGGTTGGTGGACACTGCATTTCAGTTGATCCGTGGTTCTTGGTGGGAGACTATCCTGAGCTTACAAGTCTTATTCATGCGGCTAGAGACATCAATGATGCCATGCCGGAGTTTGTCAGAAAGAGAATGCTTACCATCATGAAGGAAAACAACATCACATCCCTTGAAAAAGTAGGGCTTTACGGCCTGGCTTATAAGGAGAACGTGGATGATGTGAGAGAAAGTCCTACACTTCAGCTTCTCACTATCCTTGAAGAAAACATGAATCCAGGAGTTAAGGTTTTTGATCCCCATATCAGACGGAAAATGGTTGATGGACAATGCATGGATTTTGAGGAATTCATGAAGGATCTTGAAATGATTGTCATTATGGTGGGACATGATCATATTAAGGAACACCTGGACAGAATTAAGCCTTTAATTATTTTTGACACCAAAAATGTGACAGGATTTGACCACGCAGAACTATTGTAGATTAATCTACTCGAATAAACATGTGCAGGAAAAGGAGACGGATATGAGCAGAAAAACTAAGGTTATGGTGATTTTTGGTACAAGACCTGAAACCATAAAAATGGCCCCTCTTGTTATAGAGATGAAGAAGAGAGATGAAATCGAAACGATCGTCTGTGTAACCGCGCAGCATCGCCAGATGCTTGATCAGGTTCTGGATGCCTTTAAAATCGTTCCGGATTATGATCTGGATATCATGAAAGCCAATCAGACCCTGACTGACATAACAGCAAGGGTGCTTATGGGGCTGGATTCTGTGATTAAGGAAGTTAAACCTGATCTTGTTCTTGTACATGGAGATACCACAACAACCTTCTCTGGAGCCCTGGCAGCCTTCTACAATCAGGTTGCCATCGGTCATGTGGAGGCAGGTCTTAGAACCTATGATAAATACTCACCATTTCCTGAAGAAGCAAACAGACAGTTTGTGGGAGTAATATCAGATATGAACTTTGCCCCAACGGAGAAAAGCAGAGAAAATCTCATTGCCGAGAAAAAGGATGAAAGAAATATCTATGTTACAGGTAATACTGCCATTGATGCGCTACAGACAACTGTAAGAGAAGACTATAGGCATGAAGTCCTTGAGTGGGCGAAGGGCAGCAGGCTAATTGTTCTGACTGCTCATAGACGAGAGAATCTGGGTGAACCCATGAGAAACATGTTTAAAGCGATCAAGAGAATTGTCGAAAAGTATGAGGACGTTAAGGTTGTCTATCCCGTACATCTGAACCCTAAGGTTCAGGAAGTGGCTGATGAAGTGCTTTCCGGAAATGATCGGGTAAGACTCATAGCGCCCATGGAGGTTCTAGATTTCCATAACATTCTAGCCAAGTCTTATCTGATTCTCACTGATAGCGGTGGAATCCAGGAAGAGGCGCCATCACTTCATAAACCGGTCATCGTACTTCGAGACACCACAGAGCGTCCTGAGGGTATTGATGCGGGGACACTGAAGCTTGCAGGAACCAATGAAGAAACCATCTACAGACTAATTGACGAACTTCTGTATGACGAAAATGAGTATCAGAGAATGGCTAGCGCCAAGAATCCTTATGGAGACGGTACAGCAAGCAGAATCATTACAGATGCCATCATAGAGAAGTTTAAAGACAAGTTGGATTAAAACTTCCAAGGATTCATCATGAAGTTGGTAGTTAAAGTCTTCGAGTAATATAGACATACAATCTGAAAGTTCGAAAGTTCGAAATGTCGGATTGGACATGATTGGTCATGAGTCACAAAAAGTAGAGCTATGGCAGTTAAATTAGAAGTATAATATTGTTAAGCAAATGAGAGAGTAACTTCTCTCATTTGCTATAATCAGAACAAGTGAATACCTTGAGAATCAGTATCATCTGAGTCATCAGGAGTAATTTTATGACAGTGGAGGATAAAAGCGAAGTAAGCTTTTCAGCACGTATATGAAGAAGAATATTGCAATCATTATGATCATAACAGTTTTCACAAAACTTCTCGGTTTTGGACGAGAAATCGCCTTGACCTATTTTTATGGGGCATCAGCAACCAGTGATGTTTACCTTATTGCCCAGACCATACCTACGACCATCTTTGCGCTGGTGGGCACGGGTCTTGCGACAACGTTTATACCCATCTACAATAAGGTGCAGAAAGAAAAGGGTGACGATGAGGCACACAGGTTTTCGTCAAATGTCATGAACAGTGTGGTAATACTCACTGCTGTCATTATTATTGTCGTTCTCCTCTTCACGCCTCAGGTGGTGAAGCTTTTTGCACCAGGATTCACGGATGAGACAATGGCAATGGCCATACTCTATACAAGAATCAGTATATTTGGAATTACATTCTCTGGAATGATCTATATCCTAAATGCTTATCTTCAGCTGAAGGATAACTTTACCATTCCAGCACTGATCAGTCTGCCTATGAACATTGTTGTGATTTTCTCCTTCTATCTTGCGGATAAGCTCACAGATGTGATTCTTGCCTATGGTCTGGTCGCATCAGTACTCATCCAGCTGATCTTCATACTGCCGTCTGTTATTAAGAACAGGTTCAAGTATAAACTGGTTCTGGATTTGAAGGACGTGTACCTTAGGGAAATGCTGATTCTGGCCATACCCATCATTATTGGTACATCAGTCAATCAGCTGAATGTACTTGTGGATAAAAATATAGCTTCAAGAGTTGCTGTAGGCGGTATATCTGCATTAAACTATGCCAACAGACTCAATGTATTCATTCAGGGGTTATTTGTTGCACCTGTTGTTACGGTTATCTATCCAAGCATCTCAAAGCAGGTCATCAATAAGGATTTTACTGGACTTAAAAAGGTCATCAACGAATCCATCATCTACATCAGCCTCCTGGTGATACCCGCTACAGTGGGTGCCATGGTGCTTGCAAAGCCCATAATAGAACTTCTCTTTTTAAGGGGACAATTTGATCAGGTGGCAGCAGATATGACGTCTCAGGCTTTGTTCTTCTACGCTTTGGGTATGTTCGCATTTGCCTTGAGAGAAGTTTTATCCAGGGTCTTCTATTCCTATAAAGATACCAAGACACCTACGATAAATGCCATGATTGGTGTAAGCTTAAATATCGTTCTTAATCTGATTTTATCCAGATATCTTGGGATCGGAGGACTGGCTCTTGCAACCAGTATATCTGCAGCTGTAACAACTTATCTTCTTGTAAGAAGTCTCAGAAAGAAAGTGCAGCATTTCGGGTTTAGAGATACTGTAGTCAAGATTTTCAAAATTGCAGTAGCATCCATCATCATGGGTATAGTTGCTTATGGACTCTTCTCTGCACTTTCATCCAGAATTAGCAGCAATTTATCTCTTGTGATATCCATAAGTTTTGCAGGGGCTACTTATTTCATCATGATTCTTCTTCTTAAAATTGATGAAATCAAGAATATAATAAGGCTTGTTAAAGATAAATTGCCATCCAGAACATCTAAATAAAAGCATCCAAGATTAGATAAATGGATCTTATTGAAGAGAATCATTCGTTATCGAACTTTATGATGATTAAGCTTAACCACAAAAGCTTTCTCAAAGAATTGGTTCTACACCTTAAGAACCTTTAACTTCAATGATAATGATAACGAATTATTTGGTTAATACTACGATGAAAGTACAGGCTCGGGTTCTCTTTTATGGGTGACCCGAGCTTCTTTTTGTTGTATCATAGATTTGTAATATAAATGACAAAGTGCAAGAAGCTTATTGGCTATTGTGTTGTTGGAATATATATTATATTTAAATAATTGAGATGAGAAACAATTGAGTTTTGGTTTGAAGAGCGTTAAGGAGGATAATTGAATGAAAATATTTGTAACTGGCGGAGCGGGGTATATTGGAACCCATACCTGCGTAGAACTGATTCAGGCAGGACATGAGGTAATTGTTGCCGATAATCTCTGTAACAGCAAGAAAGAAGCACTGGATAAGGTAACTGAGATTACAGGCAAGGGGATTGGTTTCTATGAGATTGACGTAACGGATGAAAAGGAAGTTGAAAAGATCTTTAAGGAGAACCAGATCGACGGAGTGATTCATTTTGCGGGTCTTAAGGCTGTAGGGGAATCAGTGGCAAAGCCACTCATGTACTACTATAACAATCTTGTGAGTACGATGGTGCTGGCAGAAGCCTGCATCAGGCATAAAGTCGGAAGATTTGTATTCAGTTCTTCCGCTACCGTATATGGTGACAATACCGTACCATTTAGAGAAGATATGAATCTTCTTCCCACAACCAACCCTTATGGCGAAACAAAAGCCATGAGCGAGCGCATCCTCACGGATGCAGCAAGTGCCAATGAAGGTTTTGGGGTAACGCTACTCAGATACTTTAATCCGGTGGGTGCCCATGAGAGTGGACTCATTGGCGAGAATCCCAATGGCATACCGAACAATCTTATGCCCTTTGTCACCCAGGTGGCTAAAGGGAAGAGAGAATACCTGAGTGTTTTCGGAAATGACTATGATACCGTGGATGGGACAGGAGTAAGAGACTACATTCATGTGGTGGATCTTGCCAAAGGTCACGTTAAAGCCATAGAGAAGTTAAAAGAAGGTGTTAATGTCTATAACCTGGGTACCGGTAAAGGAACATCAGTCCTTGAACTGGTACAGGCATTTGAGGAAGGGAACGGAATCAAGGTCCCATATGAAATCTGTCCAAGACGTCCAGGAGATATCGCATCCTGCTATGCAGATGCTTCAAAGGCATTAGATGAGCTGGGCTGGACTGCTGAGAAAGACATTATGGATATGGTTAAAGACTCGTGGAAATTTGAAAATGGGCTGACAGAGTAGCATTCCTAAAGACATCTTTATGCACAATAAATTCTAGAGTAAGTCAGATTCTGAAGTTGGAGTCTGATTTACTTATTTTTTTTGAAGTAGATGAGTTTTCCTATCAGTTCTATCAGACCGAAGTTGTCTGCATGTATACGATATATGGAGTGCTTCATTCTAAATGAAATATATATGTGCAGGATAAAATCACTACTATTTCAAGAGTGATATCACGCTAACATATTAATAGGATAGGAATAAAAATTCACCTGATGAACACTCAAAATTAAATGATTACATTGAATAAATTGGCAATACGTATAAGTTATATTCATGATTTATTAAAATTCAGGAAGTTTGTTAAAATAATCTTGAGGAATGATATAATAAGCGGGTATTCATTTTTGAATTAAATATGAATAAGGTTCATATTTGAGAATTATATGTTTAATAAACTTATTTTACGACAAGTTCACAAATACATATTCTGCTATTTTCGTGAATAGGTATGCGTGCAAGTGTAAACTTGAAAGAAAAGAACGAGAAAGTTTCTGACAAATCTCTTCTTCTATAAAATGCATCAGGTAATTGAGCATAAAACCTTCATCATTCTATATCCTTACGGATTCTGAAGACAATTCCTTAAGTGAGAGCTTAATTTCCATCTTCATATGACGAATGATGTAAAAGGAAAGTACAATCCCGTGATTTGAATTGTGTTATAATATGCAGAGCGTGCTGTCTCTACTTTAGCAGCTCGTATGAAAAACATTACGTTATAAAGAAGGAGCTAAAACAAACATGAATGAAGAAACCATAGATCTCAGTACCCTCTGGGGGATCATCAGAAAAAAACTAGGTCTTATCATCATCGTAACCATTCTTATTACCATGATTTCCGGTATCATAACTTTTTTCTTTATTGAACCTGAATATCGTTCAACGGTTGCCGTCTTCATCAGTGATGAAAGATCAGGAACTGCAGTAACAGAAACCATCAATGATATTAATATGTATCAGAAACTTGTAGACACTTATGCTGAGATTGCCAAGTCAAGAACAGTGGCTGAAGATGTCATTGCAAATCTTAATCTTGATATGACGGTTGGAACCCTTCAGGGTATGGTGTCCACATCTCCAAAAGGAAATACACAGTTTCTGAATCTAAGCGTGACATCCACGGACAGAGAGCTTGCCTATAATGTGACCAACCAGATGGCAAGAAGCTTAAAAGCAGTCTCCAGAGAACTAAGAGGAACAGATATCGTACAGATACTGGATCCTGCGAACGTTCCTGCAGGGCCATCCTCACCCAATATACAGATGAACCTGGCCATTGGATTTGTCCTTGGAATGATGCTTTCTGTATTTATGGTATTCCTTCTTGAGTTCATGGATAAGACAGTAAAGGATCCTGATTTCATTAACAATGAACTTAAGCTTCCTGTACTTGCAGCAATACCTTTTTCTGGGGACAACGCTTAACAGATAACTTAACTTTGGATGCTTAGGAGATGATGATTCGTGCACTTAATAAAATTCAGAAGATATAAGAGAGTGGTAACCCTTTTTGCAGATGTTGCAATCATCTTCCTCTCCTATATCCTCTCTATGCTTCTATTTTATGAGTTCCAGATCCCTGAGATGATGAGAGATGCTTTTCTTCTCCATATCTCTGCAATTATCCTCATTTATATCTTTACATTCTATTTCTTCAGGCTTTATGGCAGTCTATGGACCGTGGCTGGTTACTATGACTATATCAATATTGTCTATGCCAATCTGGCAGCCGGAATCATCCTTGTGTTTTATGACATTTTTATCTTAAGAGAGATGCTTTCCTTTTCCATCATCATCATCGCTGGAGGTACAGTCCTACTTGGAACCTTAGGCAGCAGAATGTTCTTCAGGATATACAGAAGACTTCTTCTTGAGAGAATGTCTTTTGGAAAGAGCAGAAAGCCTGGGATCAAGAAAGTCCTTATCGTAGGAGCTGGACAAGCTGCAGCGCTCATCATAAAAGAAATCAGAAACCATCCGGAGCTCATGATGGATATCATCGGTCTTGTGGATGATTCAGATTTCAAGCAGCATTCAAGAATCAGCGGACACAAAGTGCTGGGGAGAGTATGTGAGATACCTGAGTTTGTGAGAGACTATGAGGTGGATGAGATTCTTCTTGCCATACCTAGTGCATCCCATGAGAAGAGAAGGGAAATACTTGGAATTGCCAAGACAACTGCTGCAAGACTGAAGACACTTCCTGGTGTATATGAGATGGTTGAAAAAGGACTGAACATCCAGTCCATAAGAGATGTTGAGATTTCGGATCTTCTGGGACGAAAAGAGATATCACTAAATAATGAAAAAATATCTGAATATATTGAAAATAAGATTGTTCTGGTTACAGGTGGTGGAGGCTCCATTGGAAGTGAGCTCTGCAGACAGATCGCTAAACTTAAACCAAAGCAGCTAATCATTCTCGATATCTATGAGAATAATGCCTATGCCATAGAAAATGAACTGAAGAGAAATCATCCAGAACTTAATCTTCTTACTCTCATAGCTTCTGTTAGAGACAGGAAGAAGATTGATCGTGTCTTTAATACTTATCATCCTCAGACAGTATTCCATGCAGCTGCACATAAACATGTACCGCTCATGGAAACAAGTCCTGAAGAAGCGATTAAGAATAATGTGTTTGGAACACTAAATGTTGCCAGTTCCGCTAAGCAGTTTAAGACAGAAAAGTTCATTCTCATCTCTACTGATAAAGCAGTGAATCCAACTAATATCATGGGCGCTTCTAAAAGGCTATGTGAGATGATCGTTCAGACCATGGATGCTCATACGGATAATACAGACTATGTAGCAGTAAGATTTGGCAATGTACTGGGATCTAATGGCTCGGTTATACCTCTGTTTAAAGAACAGATCAAAAATGGCGGTCCGATAACGCTTACTCATAAAGACATAGTAAGATATTTCATGACCATTCCTGAAGCAGTACAACTGGTTCTACAGGCTGGATCCTATGCCCAGGGTGGTGAAATCTTTGTGCTGGATATGGGTGATCCTGTAAGGATCTACGATCTAGCAGAGAACCTTATCAGATTATCAGGGTTTGAGCCTCATAAGGATATTGAAATTAAGATTACAGGATTGAGACCTGGTGAGAAGCTATATGAGGAACTTCTTATGGCTGAGGAAGGGTTAGAGAGTACACCTAATGAACTGATTTTTGTAGGAAGACCTAATGGATTCGACAAGAGCAGTCTTAAGAAAACTTTGGAAGAACTGGAGAAGGATATTCATGATGAACGGATTTCATGTAATGAACTGAAGGAAATCATGGAGAAGATTGTTCCGACTTATATTCCTGATATTTCCAAGAAAGAGCAAGTCATTTAATTCCAAAAATTCTCGGACATTAGGCTTTAGCTAATTAATTTTGTAACATTCTATCTTTTATTAAGAGGTGGCATATTATGAAGTGTCTACATATGAGCGTTGACAGAAGAAAAAGACGGAATAGAAGTAACAAAGGGTTTTCTTTAATTGAACTTATTGTTGTAATTGCAGTCCTTGCAGTCCTGGCATCAGTTGCTGGAATTATATTGGCTGGTCACATTGAAGAATCAAGAGAAACGGTATGCGTTACAAATCGAAGGCAAGTTGAGAAGGCTTTTGAGCTTGATAATCTGATGGAGAGAGAAACATATGAAAGTAAGATTTCTCTCTCTACCTTCATGTTAGAGCATGGTTATGAAGATATATGTCCTTCTAAAGGAATTATCAGTATAACTGACGATACACTGATATGTAGTATTCACATTGAATCTCATGAGGAAGATGATGGTTCTGTTCCATATTTGTATATTCCATAAGATTGGATGGGGAAATCGACGTGAGTATCATAAAAGGATTAATAGGCTATAAGTCAGTTATACCAATGGTTTCGGAGGTTGATGTATAAGGGTGAATGTTACAGAAGCATTACACGTCTATGCATCCAATCATGAGACGGAATTATGCAAGATATACGGTATATCTGGACAAGCATTAATACATAACTTAGGAAATTCGAAGGTGCTACATACACAATAGTACCTCTATACAATACATACACTTTAGATAAGAAAGGGCGATTAAAATGACTGAATTAAGAAGCATTCCGTTTTCACCTCCAGATATTTCAGATGAAGAAATCAATGAAGTAATTGATACTCTGAAATCTGGCTGGATTACAACTGGGCCTAAAACAAAATTGTTCGAAACGCAAATTGCAGCATATTGTAATACATCAAAAGCAGTTGCTCTTAATTCAGCGACAGCTGCGATGGAGATGACTTTAAGACTATTAGGTATTGGCCCAGGAGATGAAGTCATTACTTGTGCGTATACTTATTCTGCATCAGCAAGTGTAATCACTCATGTTGGAGCAAAAGTTGTTCTTGTAGACTCAGGAAAAGATTCATTCCATATCGATTATGATGCTATTGCTGATGCAATCACAGAAAAGACAAAAGCGATTATCCCTGTAGACATTGCTGGTGTGATGTGCGATTACGATAAAGTATTTGAAGCTGTTGAAAGCAAGAAAGATCTATTTAACCCTTCAAACGATTTACAGAAGGCATTTGGCAGAGTTATTGTTTTAGCTGATGCAGCCCATTCAATAGGAGCTACTTATAAAGGAAAGATGAGTGGCGAAGTTGCAGATTTTACATCTTTTTCTTTTCATGCAGTTAAGAATCTTACTACAGCTGAAGGTGGGATGGTTACGTGGAGAGATATAGAAGGTGTTGATAATGAAGAAATTTATAAACAGTATATGCTTCTTTCGATACATGGACAGTCTAAAGATGCATTGGCAAAGACTAAACTTGGAGCGTGGGAGTATGATATAGTGGCTCCTTACTATAAATGCAATATGACAGATATTATGGCATCTTTAGGGCTTGCTCAGTTTAAAAGATATCCAGAGATTCTTTTGAGAAGAGAAGAAATCATTGAGAAGTATAATACATTATTAGCAGATTTTGATGTAACTCCTATAAAGCATTATGACGAGAATTATGAGTCGTGCGGACATCTTTATCTGCTTAGACTTGATGAGAAGGATGAATCGTTTAGAAATAAAGTGATTGAGAAGATGGCTGAGAAGAGCATTGCTACTAATGTTCATTACAAACCACTTCCAATGCATTCAGCCTATAAGAACTTAGGGTTTAAGATGGAAGATTATCCAAATGCGTTTGATATGTATAGAAATGAGATTACATTGCCGCTACATACTTTATTAACTGATGATGATATTGAGTATGTTATGGTGAGTTTGAAACAAGCATTAAATGAGCTTAAGTAATGAGGTGAAGGTATGTATCGCAATTTTTTCAAAAGAATATTTGATTTAGTATTAGCAATCATAGCACTTCCATTTTGGCTCATTATATTACTAATAATTGGACCAATTATATACATTCAAGACAAAGGATCAATCTTTTATAATGCACCTCGCTTAGGTAAGGATGGCAAGATATTCAAAATGTATAAGCTCAGATCCATGAAAATGAATGCACCTGACTTACGCAATGAAGATGGTTCTACATTCAATTCTGAAGATGATCCAAGACTGACTAAGATCGGTGTATTTATAAGGAAGACAAGCCTAGATGAGACTCCACAGCTTATCAATATCATAAAAGGTGATATGAGTATTATTGGTCCAAGACCGGATTTACCAGAACATATGGAACTATATGAAGGAAATGAAGCTCGTAAGTTAGAAGTTAGACCAGGTGTTACAGGCTTCAACCAAGCTTATTTTAGAAATACTATTCCTTGGAAAGAAAGAATTCAGAATGATATTTACTATATTGATCATTTGACTATGTGGTTAGATATCAGGGTATTCTTGAAGACAGCTATATCAGTACTTAAGAGAGAGGCTGTATTTGTAGAACAGAAATCAGAAAACAAGAGTGGTGAAAAGGCTAATGTCTAGTAAAAATTATGAGTGCAGATCTCTACAGTGGGACACAGATTACTTTGGTGTTAGTTCTGCTAGAGTCAATATTAATGGCATTGTAGATGAGCATGGTCAAGAAGAGATAATAGGGTTTAGTAAAAACTATGACTTTGTTACTATCTCTAATCTAGACAATATAAAAGAAAATAATCATTGGATAGGCAATAGAACTAATGCTTTTATTGCTGATATGAATATTCAGTTCCTAAAAGTCTTGGTAGATAAACCAGACTATCAAGATGAGAAGACTTATGTAGTGAATAGCTTATCTAGGAATGAGCAGATAGTTGATATTGCGAGGAAGACATTTAACTATTCTAGATTTTTTAATGATCCAAAGCTACCTAAAGAGCAAGCTAAGAATATTTATCTTCACTGGACAGAATGTGCTTTTGGTCAGGAGAATAAGTTTTTTCTAATTTCTGAGAGAGAAGGAAATGTAGCAGGTTATATTTTGTTTTCAATCCATGAAGACAGTAGTGTAATTGAACTTATTGCTGTTGATGAGAAATACCAAGGACTGAGAGTTGGTAAATCACTTATCTCTAAAATGGAATCATTTGTTATAGAAAAAGGAATACAAAAAATTAAAGTTGGAACACAAGTGAATAACATATCTGCAGCTCAATTCTATAATGCTATGGGATTTAAATATGTGAGCTGTGGGAGTATGTATCATTTGTGGAGAAAATAGTTAGGGGAGTATGGGATGAAGAAAATTCTATTTATATGTACTGAAGGATTTGATACGCCAGGTCCCTCAAATCATTTAATAAGCACATTAATAGAAGACCTTTTAGATAATGGATTTCAGATTACCTTAGTACAGAGCCGAAGACAAAAAATAAATGATGACATACCAGAAAATTTAAAAGGTAAATCGAATTTTGATGCAATTACAATAGATAGAAAAGTTATAAGTAAAAGCTCGTTTGTAAAAAGATACATAGAAGAAGTATATTATCACTTTAGAGCTTTTAAAAGATGGAGAAAAGTTAAGAATATTGATGCAGCTTTTGTACAATCATCTCCTACAGTCTTGTTTTCAATATTACTATTGAAAGTATTTACTAAACATCCAATCCTTTATAGTGTACAAGATATGTGGCCGGGGAGTGCAGTAAATAGTGGCGTACTAAGCAATAAACCTATAGCCAACTTATTTTATGGGCTACAAAAGGTCGCATATAAATTTAGTGATGTTTTAACGGTTATTTCAGAGGATATGAAAACAAAAGTTGTAGAGCAGGGAGTCAGAGAAGAAAAGATATATCCTATTGTTAATTGGTTTGATGATCGTACTGTTCATGAAGTTGAATGGTCAGAAAATAGATTTGTTAATAAATACAACTTAAGTAAGGACAAGTTCTATGTTCAATATGCTGGAACTATGGGTTATGTATTTGATTATAAAATGGTTCTTAATGTAGCAGAAAGATTGAGAGATTACAGCAATATTGAATTTCATATGATTGGACAAGGAAGCCAGAAAGAGAGTTTTATCAAAGAGGCAAAAGAAAGAGAGTTAGATAATATAGTATTCTTTCCACTTGAACCCCAACATATGGTTTCTGATGTATATAGTGCTTGTTCTATTTGTTTAATTCCTTTGAAGGTGGGAATTATAGGGAATTCTGTTCCTAGTAAAGCGGGCCTCTTGATGGCGTGTAACCGAGCTACAGTGAATTCAGTTGATGAAGGTTCTGATTATTACAGGATTTTTAATGAAAATGAAATAGGAATTTCAGTATCAAATAATGATCCTGATGGTGTTGCTGAAGCTATAGTTAACTTATATGAAGACAAAGATAAGCGAGAAATATTTGCAAAGAAAAGTCATGAATTTGGTAAAAGGTATTATGCAAGGAGTGTTAATACGAGGAAGTTTATTCAACTATTCAATTCCATGGCAAAAAACAAAGAGGTGATTTAAAGATGAAGGTACTAATTTTAGGATTTACTAAAATTTCATATATGCCATACATGCACTTTTATGTAGAACAATTAAAAAAGAATAACTGTGATATCCATCTTATGTATTGGAAAAGAGATCAAACTCCAGATTCTCAATGTCCTGATGGGATAAAATCATATGTTTTAGATCAATATCAAGAAGACAGTGTTCCTTTAATATATAAATTAGGTAATTTTTATAAATATAGAAATCAAGTATTAAAGATACTCAAAAATCAGAATTTTGATTTCATAATAGCCTTGCATTCAACCCCAGGTGTATTAATGAGTGATATACTTACAAGCAAATTTAAAGGTAGATATATTGTCGATTATAGAGATTTTACTTACGAAAACCATGCTTATTATAAACGTATTATTCATAAATTAGTAGAAAATTCTGCTGCAACATTTGTAAGTTCTGATGCGTTTAGACAATACCTACCTAATAGAGATAATATTTTTACCTCTCATAATATTTTGACTGATTCGTTGGAGTATAGAGATATAAGAAGAATACTTCCTAGAGAATCTGAACCTATTAGAATTAGATATTGGGGATTAATAAGGCATGAAGATATAAATTTAAAAATTATAAAAAAAATAGGCAATGATCAAAGGTTTGAATTGCACTATCATGGTAGAAGTCAAAAAACAGGAAGATTATTACAGGAGTACTGTAAAGAAAATAAATTAACGAATGTATTTTTTCATGGTGAATATAAGCCATTAGATAGGTATAAATTTATAGATAAGACAGATTTGCTTCATAATATCTTTGATAATGACAAAACTATGAAACCCGCTATGTCGAATAAATACTACGATGGAATATTGTTTTATATACCTCAGATATGTAATGAAGGTTCATTTATGGGTGAACAAGTTAAGAACAATTGTGTAGGTATTGCTTTAAACCCATATTCACCTAACTTTGCGGATGAAATATATAACTATTATCATGATATAGATTGGATTTCATTTAATAATAGTTGCGATAAGACATTAGATAATATTATAAATCAATACAACGATGGAATTAATGTTATTGAGAAAATAATTCATAGAAAGAAGGAAAAAGTTAATGTTTAGCAATAAAACACTTTTGATAACAGGCGGAACTGGTTCTTTCGGCAATGCAGTGTTAGAAAGATTTTTAGATACTAATATTAGGGAAATAAGAATATTTTCACGCGATGAAAAAAAACAAGATGATATGCGCCACTTCTACAATAATGATAAAATAAAATACTACATAGGTGATATTCGAGATTTAGGCAGCATCAAGAATGCAATGTATGGAGTTGATTATGTATTTAATGCTGCAGCACTAAAGCAAGTTCCTTCTTGTGAGTTCTTTCCTCTCGAAGCGGTTAAGACTAATGTAATAGGAACAGATAATGTATTGACGGCTTGCATTGATTCTGGAGTTAAAAAAGTTATTTGCTTATCAACAGATAAGGCTGCTTATCCTGTAAATGCAATGGGGACGTCTAAGGCTATGATGGAAAAGGTATTTGTGGCAAAATCAAGAACTGTAGATCCTGAAAAAACACTTATTTGCGGGACACGCTATGGAAATGTTATGGCATCAAGAGGATCTGTTATCCCTTTGTTTATTGAACAAATTAAGGCAGGACAACCTCTGACAGTAACTGACCCATCTATGACAAGATTTATTATGAGTTTAGAAGAAGCCGTAGAACTTGTTGTTTTTGCTTTCAATAATGCGGAAAGTGGAGATATTATGGTCCAAAAAGCTCCTGCAACTACAATCGGTGTTTTAGCACAAGCCGTTAAAGAATTATTTGAAGCAGATAATGAAATTAAAGTAATAGGAATACGACATGGTGAAAAAATGTATGAAACGTTGCTTACCAATGAAGAATGTGCCAATGCAATTGATATGGGCAATTTCTACCGTGTTCCTGCAGATAAACGTGATTTGAATTATGATAAATACTTTACTGAAGGAATGCAGGAAAAGAATACTTTAACAGAGTTTAATTCTAATAATACCGATTTACTTACTGTTGAACAAACAAAAGATAAGTTAATGGAGCTACAATATATAAAGGATGAACTTGAAGCTTGGAGGAACAGAGCATGAAGATTCTAGTGACAGGTTCTAACGGTTTTATTGCTAAAAATTTGATAGCCGAATTAAAAAATCAAAAATATACAGATATTTTAGAATATAACAGGAATACAGAACCATCTTTGCTAGACTCTTATTGTCAAGTATGTGATTTTGTGTTCCATTTAGCAGGTGTGAATCGACCTCAAAATCCAGAAGAATTCATGGAAGGAAACTTTGGTTTAACTTCTAGCTTGCTTGATTCATTAAAGAAGCATAACAACAAAGCACCAGTGATGATATCATCATCCACACAAGCTACTTTAGACAATCCTTATGGTAAAAGCAAAAAAGCCGGTGAAAATTTATTGTTTTGCTATGGAAAGGAAACAGGAGCAAAGGTACTTGTTTACCGTTTCCCTAATGTATTTGGTAAATGGTGCAAACCTAATTACAATAGTGCTGTGGCTACCTTCTGTCATAATATCGCTCATGATTTACATATTCAAGTTAATGATACAAGTGTAGTGATGAACCTTGTATATATAGATGATTTGGTTAATGAACTAATCAATGCATTGGAAGGTAATGAGAATAAAGTTGATTTATTATGTGAAGTTCCCGTAGTACATACAGTTAGACTTGGTGAAATAGTAGATTTGATTTACTCATTTAAGAATAGTAGAGAAGATGGGTCAGTTCCAAACATGGCTGATGTATTTGCAAAGAAACTCTACAGCACTTATTTAAGCTACTTACCAGAAGAGCAGTTTAGTTATGAATTAAAGATGAACGTGGATCAGAGAGGATCTTTTACAGAGTTCATAAAAACACCTGATCGTGGCCAAGTTTCGGTTAATATTTCTAAACCTGGAATTACAAAAGGTAATCACTGGCATCACACCAAGAACGAGAAATTTTTAGTAGTCAGTGGTAAGGGTGTTATTCGATTTTAGAAAAATATATTCAGAAGAAGTTTTAGAGTATTTCGTAAGTGGAGACAAGATGGAAGTGGTAGATATACCAACGGGCTATACACATAATATTGAAAACCTTGGTGATAAAGATATGGTAACGATTATGTGGGCCAATGAAGCTTTTAATCCTGAGAAACCAGATACTTACTTTTTGGAGGTATAACTGATGAAGAAATTAAAAGTAATGACGGTCGTTGGTACTAGACCAGAAATTATTAGACTTTCAGCTGTGATTAATAAACTAGATAAATCAGAAGCGATTGACCATATTCTTGTCCATACTGGACAGAATTATGATTATGAATTAAATGAAGTATTTTTCAATGACTTTAATTTAAAGAAACCTGATTATTTCCTTAATGCGGCATATGGGACGGCAGTAGAAACAATAGGAAATATTCTTATAAAAATAGATCCTATTATGGAAGAAGTACAGCCTGATGCTTTCTTAGTACTTGGAGATACAAATAGTTGTCTATGTGCTATAGCAGCTAAGAGAAGACATATTCCAATATTCCATATGGAAGCAGGTAATAGATGTTTTGACCAACGGGTACCAGAGGAAACTAATAGAAAGATAGTAGACCATACAGCTGATATAAATTTAACCTATAGTGATATTGCTAGAGAGTATCTTCTTAGGGAAGGATTTCCTTCAGATAGAGTAATAAAAACAGGAAGTCCAATGTATGAAGTCCTTAATTCAAGGAAAGAGGATATTGATAAATCAAATGTACTTGAAAGACTAGAGCTAAAAGAAGGAGAGTACTTTGTAGTGTCAGCACATAGAGAAGAAAATATTAACTCAGAAATAAACTTTTTAGACTTAGTTGAGAGCCTAAATGCAGTAGCAAAAAAATATAATAGTCCTATTATTGTAAGCGCTCATCCAAGAACTAGAAAAATGATTGAGTCTAAAGGCATAGAATTTAATCCTTTAATATCATTAATGAAACCACTTGGATTTAACGATTATGTAAAGCTTCAGATTAAGGCGAAAGCTGTGCTTAGTGATAGTGGAACTATAAGTGAAGAGTCTTCAATTCTTGGATTTAAAGCTCTTAATATTAGACAAGCTCATGAAAGACCAGAGGCTATGGAAGAAGCATCTGTTATGATGGTAGGATTAAGTAAGGAAAGGATACTTCAAGGTCTTGAGGTATTAGAAACACAAGGAAAAGACATGTTGAGATTAGTTGGAGATTATAGCATGCCAAATGTATCTGATAAAGTATTGAGAATTATCTTATCTTATACAGATTATGTAAACAGAGTTGTTT
This sequence comes from Proteiniclasticum sp., assembly GCF_032054185.1. Lineage (NCBI taxonomy): Bacteria > Bacillati > Bacillota > Clostridia > Eubacteriales > Clostridiaceae > Proteiniclasticum > Proteiniclasticum sp. The sequence continues at coordinate 10,713 of NZ_DAMBTF010000026.1, read as the reverse complement.
GGGGGAAATAGAATATGAATATTTTCTATGTATCATCGTTATGCTCGGATTCAAAATTCAAAGAACTATTTGAAGTTAGTGAAAAAAAGCCTCAGCAACAAGCACAAAAGTTTCACAGTTTATTAAGCCAAGGTCTGCTTAATTCCAATAATAGTATTCATTTCCTATCAAGACCACCAGTCAATAAAACAACTAGTAGAAAAATCAATATATCAGGGGTAGAAGAAAAATTCGGGAATGCTACATATCAATATTTAAAGATTTCTGAAAACCTAATACTTAAACATATAAGTTTGTTTTTCTCAGGTTTAATTAGTGCAACTAAGTGGAAATTTAATAACAGGGAAGAGAAAAAAATAATCATCTGTGATATTCTAAATTTGTCTATCTCCATATCAGCACTTTTATCCTCAAAGATATGGGGCATTAAAAGTGTAGCAATAATAACAGATTTGCCAAACTATATGAATTATACAAAACAAACAAAGTTAATAGAAAGTATTAGTTGGAAACTATATAGGTGCATCTGTAATTTTTTTCTACAGAGATATGATTATTATATAATATTAACAGAGCAAATGAATGAACTTGTAAACTCTAATGCTAAGCCATATATAGTTATAGAAGGTTTGGTAGACATGAAAATGAAAACTGTGCCTAACCAGTTAAATAATAAATATAAAGAAAAAATTATTATATATGCAGGAGCACTTTACGAAAAATATGGTATTAAATCCTTAATTGAGGCTTTTATCAGATTAGAAGATCCTGATTCAAGACTTTGGCTATTCGGAGATGGGGATATGGTAGATGAAATACTAGACTATGAGAAAAGAGATCATAGAATTAAGTTCTTTGGTGTTGTATCTAACGAAAAGATTGTACAAGAACAATTAAAAGCTACTCTTCTCGTTAATCCAAGGCCTTCAAAAGAAGATTTTACAAAATATTCATTTCCATCAAAAAATATGGAGTACATGGTATCAGGTACACCAATTTTAACTACTGCACTTCAAGGTATGCCAAAGGAATACATTGATTATGTCTACTTACTTGAAGATGAAACCATAGAAGGTATGACAAAAACCCTTAAAAAAATACTACAAATAGAAAAAGAACAACTGCATGAAAAGGGACTTAAAGCTAAGGAATTTGTCTTGAAAGAGAAAAATTATGTTGTTCAAGCTACTCAAATCATAGATATGTTGTCGAGTAATTAAGGAGGAAGTGATTCTTGAGAAAATATAGTATATTTGCAATTCTAATTATGTTTTTAACTATATATGAACCTCCTTTAATCAGGATAAATCTACTTCATATACTGGGTGCATTCTCTTGGCTATACATTTTAATTCACAGCAAAATAGTTTCAAAAGTTATTAGGATAAAAAAGGTATTACTGTTGTATGTATTTCTAATGTTATTATGGTCATATTTGCTAATTGTAGTATTGGTTAATAACGCTTCTTTATCTAATACGTTAAGTCCACTATATTGGGCAATAGATATTATACCAATAAGCATCATGTTGAGTATACATTTAAAAAAGAAAAAGTTTAATATTTATGACTTTCTCAATAGCTTATTGATTTCTGGAGCCCTGCAAGGGATATTGGCGATTGGCGCGTTTTTATTTCCAGCTATACAAGTGGTTTTCATAAGATTGTTGGTAGCCTATGGTCATGGGGAGTATATACAAGTACTTTCACAATTTAGGATGTATGGTTTAGCATCTAACTTAACTTATAGTACACCTCTAACACAAAGTGTTTTGGGAGTGCTATCCATTTGGCTAGCTGTAAATAGTAGCTGGAAATATATTCTATTTTCACCGTTATTTATTTTTTCTTCTATTATAAACGCCCGTATCTCACTCATTGTTTTTATGATTGGTTTAGTTTTAATACTCATTTTAAAGAAAAACATGGGCATAAAAACTATTGCAAAGACGTTAACTTTAACATTTATATTATTTCTAATTATAAGCTTAGGGATAGGCATAATGGAGAAATATTCGCCAAGCACCTATGACTGGGTTATTGGCGGGATTGGTGAAATAAATCTTTTCTTTGGAGAAAACAAAGGGTCATCATATAGTTACTATAATTACTTTACTGGAGCGGATAGATATGTTTTGCCACAAGGTTTTGGCCTATTATTTGGCGTTGGAATAAGAGTTATGCATAACAATAAGTATGGGGTTCTATCTGATATAGGTTACGTTAACGATATTTGGTTAGGTGGGGTGTTATATGCTGTATTCATTTATCTTTTTTTCCTATGGATTGTTAAGGGCCTATATAACAAAGAAAATAAGTTTAACCAACTTTATAAGTTCATTTATTTATTAGCACTCAGCACTTTGTTTATATCTAATATAAAAGGTTATATATTTGCAATGAATAATTTTACAAATATGTTGTTTTTGATGTTTGGTTTTATCTGTTTAATAAAGGAAGAAGCAAAATAAACTGTGAAGTTATTGGTTGAAAAAGGGGGGATTAAATTGGTATTAGTTAGCATAAATTGTATAACATTTAATCATGAAAAATATATCGCAAAAGCTATTGAGGGTTTTTTAAGTCAAAAAGTTAAATTTCAGTATGAAATATTAATTCATGACGATGCCTCTACTGATAAAACAGCGGAAATTGTTAGAGAGTATGAAAAAAAGTATCCGGAGATTATCAAATCTATCTATCAAGTCGAGAATCAGTATTCTAAAGGTATAAAAGCAAGCTTAATAAATGAAAAGAGAGCAAGTGGGAAATATATAGCTATTTGTGAGGGTGATGATTATTGGATAGATCCACATAAACTACAAAAGCAAGTAGACTATATGGAAGCTAATCCAAATTGTACATTGTGTTTTCATAATGCTGAGATTATTAATGATAATGGTATTAATTTCAACATGAGGTTAATTAGCGATAAGATAAAGAGCAGAGTATTCACAGCTGGTGAGCTTGCTAATCTTGGTTTTATACCCACTGCATCAAAATTATATAGAAGGTCTGCATTTGAAAATCCACCAGATTGGTATCGAAAATCAATAGTTGGGGACTATCCAAACCAACTAATTGTGGCTAGTCATGGGTATGCTTATTATATTGATAATGTAATGTCTGTATATCGTTCAGGCTCTTTCGGGTCTTCAACTGATCGGTTTAACAAGAAGACTGTTGAAGAAAAAATAAAATATGTTATGGGGTTTATTGAAATATTGAATAATTTCAATGAATTTTCAAACTATAGATATTCTACACATGTTGAACAAGCTATTATTGCAAGAGAAGTTCAAATTATAGAATGGAATAAGGATTTAAAGAAATTACGGGATATTAAGTATGTGGATTATCTTAAAAGCATGAATGGAGTTGATAAATTAAAATTCTTCTTTAGGATGTATTTTAGAGAACCATACATGAAATTGGCAAGGGCTAAAAATATAATAAGCTTATTTTTTAGTTCTTTAAGGAGATAAACTATGGATGAGAAATATTCTTCAAATCATATCATGAAATCACTCATCTGGAAACTACTAGAGAGAAGTGGAACACAAGGTATACAATTTATCGTACAAATAGTTTTAGCTAGACTACTTTTACCAGAAGAGTATGGAATTATAGCTATTGTAATGGTATTTATTTTACTAGCTAATGTGTTTGTTCAAAGTGGATTTAACACAGCACTTATACAAAAAAAAGATGCAGATGAAGTTGATTTTTCATCGGTACTCTATTTAAGCTTAATAGTAGCTACTGTACTTTATATAATCATATATTTTACAGCTCCTTTTGTAGCAAATTTTTACAATCAATCTCTATTAGTCCCAGTTCTTAGGGTATTATCAATTACTTTATTTATTGGTGCATTTAATTCTGTTCAGAATGCTTTTGTAGCAAAGTATATGTTGTTTAAAAAATTGTTTGCAAGTAGTTTAGGTGCAGTAATAACTTCAGGACTTGTTGGGATAGTTGCAGCATATAGTGGGTTAGGCGTTTGGGCTTTAGTAGCACAACAATTGACAAATCAATTATCGGTAGCAATTATTTTATGGTTTACGGTTAAGTGGCGCCCCCGTTTATTATTTTCATTTAAAAGAGTAAAAACGCTTTTCTCGTATGGATCAAAGTTACTCGCATCAGGTTTGCTGGATACACTATATAGTAATTTAAGAACGCTAATCATTGGTATAATATACACACCTGCTACTTTAGGATTTTATAATCGAGGTCAACAGTTTCCACAATTAATTGTATCCAATATTGATGGATCTATTCAATCAGTTATGTTACCAGCATTATCTTCACAACAAGATAATAAAAAAAGAGTTAAGGAAATGATGAGAAGAGCTATAGTCTCAAGCTCATTTCTAATATTTCCTATGATGGTAGGAATGGCTGTAGTAGCAGAACCTTTAGTAAAGATAGTACTTACAGAAAAATGGCTAGCTGCAGTACCATTTCTACAGATATTTTGTTTTTCATATGCGTTAATGCCAATTCATACAGCAAACTTACAAGCCATAAATGCAATGGGTAGAAGTGATATTTTTTTAAGAATGGAAGTTATTAAAAAAATTATTGGGCTAATTATATTAGGAATTAGCTTACCTTTTGGTGTATATGTTATAGCGTTAGGACAAGTTGTAAGTGGTATTATTTCAACATTTATAAATGCTTATCCAAATAAGCAACTATTAGATTATAGTTATAAAGAACAATGGATAGATATTATGCCCTCGTTGGTAATTGCTGTTATCATGGGTGGTATTGTTTATTGGTTTAAGTACTTTAATTTTGCAACATGGCAGATACTTATATTACAAGTTTTTGTAGGTATATTTATCTATGTAGGCTTAGCCAAAGTATTTAAAATTGAGAGTTTTGGTTATTTGATTAGGACAATCAAGGAGTTTAAAAAGAAAAGAAGTGATATCAATGTTTAAAAATGCAAACAGCACTCCAATATTTCAACTAAAATACAGCAGCAATTCTAATCAGTTTTATATTAAGAGAGATGACTTACTCCCATTTTCATTTGGGGGTAATAAAGTTAGAATTGCAGAGGAATATTTTAACGACATGTGTCAGAAAGATTGTGACTGTATAATAAGTTATGGCAGTAGCAAGTCTAATTTAAACAGAGTAATTGCTAATATGAGTAAGTCAATGGGAATACCATGTTATGTAGTTTCGCCTAATGATAATGAATCTGAAACTCAAGAAACATTTAATAGTATGCTTGTGAAAAATATAGGTGCCAATATTGTCTTGTGTAACAAGAATGAAGTTGCAGATACAATTGAGAGTTTAATCAATCAATGTAATAGAGAAGGGCTAAGGCCATACTATATTAATGGGAATAAATACGGAAACGGCAATAAGGAAGTTCCTGTAAGAGCTTATATCAAAGCCTATGAAGAGATACTTGAATATGAAAGAAATGCAGGTCTTGAATTTGATTATATTTTTCACGCATCTGGGACTGGAATGACACAAGCTGGATTACTTTGTGGAAGCATTTTGAATCATGATGAGAAAGAAATAATTGGAATTTCGATTGCAAGGAGTAGTGAAACAGGTGCAATACCAATAAAAGATAGTATCGATTCATATTTTAAAAGTTTAAATATTAATAAAACTGACGCACCAATATCCTTTACTGATAAATATGTTTGTGGGGGATATGGGAAATACAATAATCAGATCATTAGTACAGTTCAAAGAGTTTATAATACAGAGGGTATTGCTCTTGATACTACTTATACGGGTAAAGCTTTTTGGGGTATGACCGAGTATGTTAAAGAAAAGCAGATTTCAAATTCAAAAATTCTTTTTATACATACGGGTGGAACACCACTGTTTTTTGATGATTTAAATTCAAGAAAATTAAAGGAGAATGCCTAATGAATATATTATTAACATCGGTAGGAAGGAGAAGTTATCTCGTTCAATATTTTAAAGAAGTAATTGGCGAAGAAGGGAAAGTACATGTTTCAAATAGCACGGAGTTAACACCAGCATTTACTGTTGCAGATCAATCTGTTGTTACCCCTCTCATATATAGTGATGACTATATTCCCTTCTTAATTTCGTATTGCAAAGAACACGAGATTAGCGCATTGATTTCCTTATTTGATATAGATTTACCTATTCTATCCGAGAATAAGAAATTGTTTAATGATATTGGTGTGAAGGTGATCGTTTCTGACAAGCCTGTGATAGATATATGCAACGATAAATATTCAACATACAGATTCTTGAAACAAAACGGGTTTTTGGCGCCTAAAACTTTCCTATCTATAGATAAGACATTAGAGGCAATTAATAATAAAGAAATAAACTATCCCTTAATAGTTAAACCACGCTGGGGAATGGGTTCGATAGGAGTATTAACAGCTGAAAATGAGGAAGAGCTTCTCGTCTTTTATAAGAAGTCATTATCTCATATTAAAAACAGTTATTTGAAGTATGAATCAAACGAAAATTTAAATGAAAGTGTTATTATTCAAGAAAAATTAAATGGACGGGAGTATGGTCTTGATGTAATTAATGACTTGAATAAAGAGTATAAGAATACTGTTGTTAAAGTTAAGCATGCAATGAGATCCGGAGAAACAGATTGTGCGGAAACAGTAAATGATTTTCGTTTTAAAGAATTAGGAGCATCGATAAGTAAGAAATTAGGTCATATAGGAAATCTCGATGTAGATGTTTTTTTTGTGGGTGACAGTCTCTATATCTTAGAGATGAATGCGAGATTTGGAGGTGGGTATCCATTCAGTCATGTGGCAGGTGTAAATCTACCACAAGCCATTGTCAATTGGGTGGAAGGAAAGCCTGTCTCAGAAGACCTGCTTAACGAGCGATTTGACGTATTAGCGCATAAAGATTTAAGCATCATTAAGATTAATTCAAGTGATAAGAATATTAGGAAAGTCAAAAACAATGTGGAGATTAAACAATTAAAAAATAAAGAAGACATCTTAAGAATATTAAATGAATTTGATGAAGTCTTTTCTCCTTCTATATCAGAAAAGGTAGATAATATATCGGATTACGCAAGCAAACTATCAGAAAATGCATATGTATATGTTGCATATGGAACACAGAATTTGGGCTTTGTAACGTTATATGCTAATGATTATGAGAGTAAAATAGCATACATTTCATTTATAGGAGTTAAAAAAGAAGCACAAAACATGAAAATTGGTAAGAAATTATTAAAAGATTGTTTTGAAAAATCTGCAGAACTCGGAATGAAACATATAAAACTGGAAGTTCAAAAAGAGAATCTTAATGCAATAGAGTTTTACAAAAGAAATGGTTTTGCTTATTTGAATGAAGCGTCCAGTAAATCTATTTATCTGATAAAAGAAATTTAGGGGGTGATTGGTTTGTCGATACAGGTAACACGCTCATCAATGCCAGAATTTGAAGAATATATTGAAGAAATAAGAGAATTGTGGGATACTCACTGGCTTACAAATATGGGAACAAAACATAAAAATCTTGAATCCCAGCTTCTAGACTATCTAAATGTGCCCAACATAACTCTCTTCACTAACGGCCATTTAGCACTTGAATGTATAATTGCTGCTTTAAATCTTAGTGGAGAAGTAATTACCACTCCCTTTACTTTTGCATCAACAACACATGCAATTGTACGAAATGGTCTAAAACCAGTATTTTGTGATATTAATCCTGATGACTACACAATTGATGTGGAAAAGATTGAAAGTCTAATTACCGAAAAAACCTCTGCTATTATTCCTGTGCATGTTTATGGGAATATATGTGATGTTGAAGCAATCGATAGAATTGCTAAGAAATACAATCTAAAAGTGATCTATGATGCTGCGCATACATTTGGTGTTACTGTAAACGGACAAGGGATTGGGACTTTTGGAGATGCATCAATGTTTAGCTTCCACGCTACAAAAGTCTTTAATACAATAGAAGGTGGCGCCGTAACATACAATGACTTCTCAATAAAGCAGGTTCTAAATGATTTAAAGAATTTTGGAATTACAGGTCCTGAGACAGTTGAGTATGTGGGTGGGAACGCAAAGATGAATGAATTCCAAGCAGCTATGGGGATTTGCAATCTAAGGCATGTAAATAGTGAGATCAGTAAACGAAAAAAAGTCGTTGAAAGATATATTGATAATTTGAAGGATATAACTGGTATTAAGTTATCTCAAGAACAAGCAGGTGTTGAGAGCAATTATGCATATTTTCCGGTTGTATTTGATGGTTATAAGATGACTAGAGATGAGGGTTTTGAGAAATTAAGAGATAATGATATCATCGCAAGAAAGTACTTTTATCCGCTCACAAATAGCTTTGAGTGTTTTAAAGATCAATATGATGTGGATGAAACACCAGTTGCTAAATATATTGCTGAGCGTGTGCTGACATTACCATTATACGCAGATTTAGCTTTAGATGATGTTGATAGAATCTGCGAAATTATAAAATATTAGGGGGAATAACATGAAAGGGATTATACTTGCAGGAGGTAAAGGAACTAGACTGTATCCAATGACTCAAGCTGTTTCTAAACAACTACTACCGATTTATGATAAACCATTGATATATTATCCACTATCAGTGCTTATGTTAGCGGGTATCAGGGAAATATTAATTATTTCTACTCCAGAAGACACACCTGTATATGAAAAACTACTAGGGGATGGTTCAAGTTTGGGACTCAAGTTTTCATATAGAATACAGGACAAGCCTAGAGGTTTAGCAGATGCATTCATTTTGGGAGAAGATTTTATTGGTGATGACAGTGTATGCCTGATTTTAGGTGATAATGTATTTTATGGTCAAGATCTTACTAAAGTATTAAGTAAAGCTACTTCAGCAAAAGAGGGTGCGGTTATTTTTGGCTATCCTGTTAAAGATGCTAGATCATTTGGGGTAGTAGAATTTGATGAAAATAGAAAAGTACTTTCCATAGAAGAAAAGCCAGAACATCCAAAGTCAAATTATGCAGTTCCTGGCTTATATTTTTATGACAATCGAGTGGTCGAGATTGCAAAGAATGTTAAACCCTCAGCTCGTGGAGAAATAGAAATCACTTCAATTAATAATGCTTATCTTGAAAAGAAGGATTTAAATGTAGTTTTATTGGGACGTGGAATGGCATGGCTTGATACAGGAACTCCTGAAGGGATGCTGAGAGCTGCGGAATATGTAGAGGCGGTTCAATCCAGACAAGGATTCTACATTGCATGCCTTGAAGAGATCGCATGGCGAAGAGGGTTTATCGATGATAATAAACTTAGAGAAGTTGGTGAAAGTCTAAAGATGACTGACTATGGCCAGTACATTTTATCATTATTAGAAGAAATATAAATGGAGACGTGAGGTGAAATGAATTGAAAACTATTTTAGTTACAGGTGGAGCTGGATTTATCGGCAGCAACTTTGTGAAGTTAATGCTCGAAAAGCATCCAGAATATAAGATTATCAACATAGATGCCCTTACATATGCGGGGAATCTAGAGAATCTAAAAGATATTGATAGTAACCCTAATTATGAGTTCATCAAAGTCGATATTAGAGATAGAGAAAAGATTGAAGAAATTTTCAAGAACGATGAAATTACTTCTGTCGTAAACTTTGCGGCAGAGTCTCATGTGGATAGAAGCATAGAAGAACCTGAAGTATTCTTGACCACGAATATTATAGGTACTCAAGTGCTCTTAGATACAGCAAAGAAATATTGGAAAGTTAACCCAACCGATAAGTACTGCAAAGAGTACAAGCCTGAAGTAAAGTTTCTTCAAGTATCAACTGATGAAGTCTATGGTGCGCTTGGTGAAACGGGTATGTTTATAGAAACTATGCCTCTTATGCCCAATAGCCCATATTCAGCTTCTAAAGCAAGTGCTGACATGATTGTTAGAGCATATAATGAAACATTTGGTATGCCTGTGAACATCACCAGATGTAGCAATAACTATGGGCCATATCAGTTTCCTGAGAAATTAATACCACTTATGATTAATAACTGCCTTAAAGAGAAAGAGCTACCAGTATACGGTGATGGAATGCAAGTAAGAGACTGGCTTCACGTTTCTGACCACTGTTCTGCGATTGACACAGTACTTCATAAAGGCAAAGATGGAGAAGTTTATAACATTGGCGGGAATAACGAAAAAGCTAATATTGAAATTGTAAAACTGATTATTGGTACCCTTGGAAAAACAGAAGATCTGATTAAATATGTAAAAGACAGACCAGGTCATGACAGAAGATATGCTATCGACAATACCAAGATTACTACGGAATTTGGATGGGAACCAGCTTATACTTTTGAACAAGGAATGAAAGAAACAATTCAATGGTATCTTGAGAATACTAAGTGGATTGAGAATATCATTTCTGGTGATTATGCTAATTACTATGATAAGATGTATACAGGTGTTTAGAAGTTAATGGATAAATCCTATAAGAAGAAGCTAAAGATGAGAAGGAGTATGAGCTGTTTTTCAATAACGGTTATTATGAAGTGGGGAACAGCAGGCTGCTGTGTCTCGAGACGAATAACTGGGATTAAAGGTATAAGAGAAACCCTAGGTAAATAGTTCCCGATGTTAGGGACATTTGAAAAAAAGGTATAGCTAAAGTTGACTATAAGTAAGCGGTCATTAATCGGATGGATATTTTTCGAAAGTCAAATATGGGATAATTA
>NZ_DAMBTF010000025.1:0-42554 GCF_032054185.1 Proteiniclasticum sp. | reverse complement strand
ATCATACGGGGTTCTATTCTCTTTTATTTTTCCTACAATAATTTTACACTAGCATTGGGACTTTTCAACCAAGAGCATCCCGTATGAACAGAAGGTAGCATTTGTTACAATTAAGTCTCAATTTTTATATAATTTTGAATACATAATAAGTTATAATGGTCTTATATAACCTAAGAAAGGAATGTGTGTATGGATCAGTATTTATCAAGTCCTAAGGATTTTATCAATAGAGAACTCAGTTTCCTTGAGTTCAACCATCGTGTGCTGGAAGAAGCGATGGATAAGAACAATCCTCTTCTTGAGCGCCTGAAGTTTGCGGCAATCGTCATATCAAACCTTGATGAATTTTTTATGATCCGCTATGGAACGTTATCAGACCAGATACACGCTAAAATCTATAAAAGGGATTCGTCGGGTATGACCCCTAAGGAACAGACACTGGCAATCAATAAAAGGACAAGAATCCTTCTGAATGATCTTTATGATTTCATCAACGGGGACATCAAGAAAGAACTCAGGCAGATCGGCATTGAATTTATCAGATACGATCAGCTTAATGAAGAGCAGCTTGAATTCATCAGGAATCTTTATCAGGACAGTATCTACCCGGTTCTGACACCGATGGTCGTGGATTCTTCAAGACCTTTCCCTCTGATCACATCAGAGACTTTGAACATTGCAGCTCTTCTTGAAGACAAGAAGTCACTGGAGAAACATCATATCGGTACAATACAGGTTCCGAATGTACTGGACAGATACTATTATCTTCCGAGCAGTGGTAAGGACGTCAGACAGTTCATCATGCTGGAGGAAATCATAAAGCTTCAGATCAGGGATCTCTTCAACGCTTTCGACGTCCTTGGGTTTTCCTGCTACAGAATCAGCCGAAATGCTGATCTTGAGTACAATGAGGAGGAAGCGGATGATCTGCTTGAAGTCATCAAAGAAACCATTAAACTCAGAAAATGGGGAAATATCATAAAACTCGAAGTGGAAGATAATATCTCCTATGAGCTGCTTGAATACCTGATGGATGAGTTTGAAATTACAGAAGACAATGTCTTCAAAATCAGCGGTCCGCTGGATCTCAGTTTCCTTCATAAAGTGAGCAGGCTGCCAGCAGATGATTCTCTTAAGTTTAAAGAAATCATACCTCTTCCGGTTCCTGAACTGCTTGTTCATGAAGATCTCTTTCAGTCCATAGCACGTAAAGATGTTCTTCTTCATCATCCCTATGACAGTTTCTCCACCATCATCAAACTCATTAAACAGGCTTCAGTCGATCCGGATGTTCTTGCCATAAAACAGACGCTGTACAGAGTATCAGGGAATTCACCTATTGTAAAGACTCTGGCTGAGGCAGCTGAGAACGGAAAGCAGGTTACGGTGCTTGTAGAGCTCAAAGCAAGGTTTGATGAGGAGAACAACATCAACTGGGCACTCAGACTGGAAAAAGCGGGATGTCATGTCATTTACGGTGTGACGGGATTGAAGACCCACTGCAAGGCTCTTCTGATCATCCGAAGAGAGAGTAATGAAATTAAACGGTATTTCCATGTGGGAACCGGAAATTATAACGATATCACCGCAAAATTGTATACGGACGTCTCCCTCGTCAGCTGCAACGGCGAACTGGCCAAGGATATTTCGGATATTTTCAATCGGCTGTCAGGTCATTATAAATATGAAAAGATGAGACTGGCCACACTTGCACCTGAGGATATGCGTGACAAGTTTACGGAGCTCATCGAAAACGAACGGAAATATGCAAAAGACGGTAAAAAAGCCTTGATCATAGCGAAGATGAACTCATTGGTGGATAAAGATATCATAGAAAAACTCTACGCGGCATCCAGAGACGGAGTTGAGATACAGCTGATCATAAGAGGGATATGCTGCCTGAGACCTGGTGTTAAAGGACTGAGTGATCATATAACCGTTACCTCCATCGTGGGACGTTTTCTTGAACATTCAAGGATATTCTATTTCCATAACAATGGAAGCGAAGAGTTATTCATCGGCAGTGCCGACTGGATGGAAAGAAATCTGAACAAACGTATTGAACTCCTTATCCCTATAGAGGACAGTGCGGCCAAACATAAACTTAAAACCATACTGGAATACAACCTGAAAGACAATATGAAAGCAAGAGTTTTAAAAGCGGATGGAACTTATAAGAAAATCCAGGCAAAAGATGAACCGTTCAACTGTCAGGAAGAACTGATTCTGCGTACTCAGAAAAAATTTGAAAAGTACAAGAAGAGACTTGCAAAGCTTCAGCGTGAAGGTCACTAAGAAATGGAGGGTAAAGAGATGAAAATCAAACTGAATTCAAGCTACAGAGAACATGACAAAATTGTAAAACGACTATCAGAGGAGCTCCCTGAACTGACGATTCGCAGCAAGGAAAGGTCGTGGGGAGAAGACAAACCGTCTTTCAAATACAGGAAGAAACTCTATGAGTTTGATACGGTCGAAGAGTTCGTCAATCAGGCTAAGAAGATCCTGAGCCTGACGGATAAAGACTACAGCAAGAAAACAAAGGCAAAGATGCAGGATATCGACCCTAAAGAACTTGGAGAAAGAAGAGAAGTAGAAGAACTTCTGCTGGAAATACCTGTGGAAAAGTATAATCTCAGTGACCTGAACATCAAACTGAGACTTGGATCACATTCCGAAAAAAGCAGTTCCTATGAAAGCAGCGAACAGACACTTCATTACGAAGTGGAGGAAATCGAAGATACAGATGATGACGGTATAAATGAAGAGGAGAGGGTTCTGGGATCAGATGATATATCCATGACTTCCATCAATAATGATATCATTCTGGATATTCCTTCTGAAAAATTCAGCTTAAATGATCTTAATCTGAACATAAAATTCACTCAGTATGGTGAACCAAGTTCCACATATGAAGTGAAAAAGCCTGAAAAGGAAGAAAAGCCTTCGAAGATGGAGGTAAAAGCTTCTGAAACGAAAGTAGAGAAAAAAACCGATTCCGCAAAGCGGGAGGATTCGAAGACAGAAGAAACATCAGATAAAGAACAGACCACAAAAAAAGCGCCGACACCACGAAAACCGTCAGGAGCAAAGAGCTCTCCTGCAAAGAAGCAGACGGGAACTGCGAAGGAAAAGAAGCCTTCAGATGCGCAAAAGGACAGTAAACCCACAAAATCCGAAAAATAATCATTCTTATAAAAACCATAGAAAAGAGGTGCGACATAAAGAAATTATGCGCACCTCTTTTCTGATGATATTGCTACATTGACTGAATGACCTCATGGAGAAGTTTGGGATCATTCGTGATAATCCCGTTGACTCCTGCTCTGATCAGCCATCTCATCCTATTTTCAGTGTCCACTGTCCACGGCTGAACAAGTATACCTTCCTTTTTCATTTCTGAAAGCACAAAGGGAAGGAGAAAGAGATGTCTCGGATGGATATAGGAAGCACCCAGCGATTTAGCCACGCTGCCCCCTCTGTAAAGCCAGTAATCGGTAATCAGGGCCGTGCTGATTTCAGGTGCCAGAATGCGTGATCTCAGTATGCTTTCCTGGCTGAATGACGACAGAATCACTTTATCACCGAGCCCGAATGATCTGATCATCTCAATCACTTTCTCTTCCATTTTAGCGTCTGCATTGATTTTTTTCTTCAGTTCAATAACAGAAATGATGTTCTTACCCCGAATATAGTGTAAATATTCTTCCAGTGAAGGGATTTTCTGATCATCGAGCTTCCCGTAGAACAGTTTGCTGGCACTAAGATTCATCAGCTCTTTCTTCGTAAACTCGCTGATCAGGCCCACTCCTGTGGTCGTTCGTTCAAGGGTATCATCGTGAAAAATAACAAGTTCACCATCTTTAGTAACCTGAAGATCCAGTTCGATGGCGTCACATCCCGCCTCAACCGCCATCTGGAAAGCGATCATCGTATTTTCCGGATAGAATTTACTGAATCCTCTATGGGCAATATTATTTACCATGAATTGCTCCTTTACTGGTATTCTCATATATCATGTAAATTATATCAAAAATTCTTCTTTTAAGGGTACTGTTATGTGAAATCAGATAAATACAAGTGTCTGTCCCGTTTTAACTGAGAGTGAAATATGTTACAATTTAAAAAAAGAACTTAAGTTCTGAGGAGGGAAGACATTGAAATCTGTAAAAATTGTCCAGAGCGGAGATTTCCATCTGGACTCACCACTGGCGCTTCATCATATGGAGTTCAGAAAGAAGAGACGTGAAGAACTCCTGCAGGCTTTTTCAGGAATCATAGATCGCTCTATCAGGATCTCAGCGGATCTTCTTCTTCTGACAGGAGATATTTTTGACTCAAAAAGAGTGACCCAGATTACCCTGGAGTTTCTTCATAAGGAAATGGACAGATTTCCCGGGAGAATATTCATCTCACCAGGCAATCATGATCCTTATACAGCAGAAAGCCCTTATGCCTATCATAGATTCCCGGAAAATACGCATGTATTCAGAGAATATGAAGAAATCTACATCCCTGAACTTGACTGTCTCGTCTGCGGTCAGGGATTCACAGATCTCTATGAAGAGAAGAATCAGCTTGAAGGGAAGATGTCCTTGCATGAAGCTGAAATCAAGATTCTTGTCATGCATGGTGAAGTCACCACGGGAACCAATGTCTATAATCCCATCACCCGTGAGAGTATCGAGAGAAGCGGATTCAGCTATATCGCCCTGGGCCACAGACATGACTTCAGCGGAATCCAGAAAGCCGGTCAGACAAGCTATGCCTATGCCGGAATTCCTGAGGGCAGAGGTTTTGATGAACTGGGTGATAAGGGCATCATAGAAGGCACAATCTATAAGGACGGAACTAATCTCTCATTTCGGAAAATGAACAGACGAAGCTACAGGCAGTTGCCAGTGGATGTTTCTGATGTACTGACGACAGCTGAAATTACATTGAAGATTCTCAGTCAGATTGATCAGAGAAATGATATCTACAAAATCACCCTCACTGGAGAAGTACCATCATATGTGAGCATCAATATCCAGGATATCGAAAAAGAACTGGAATTTAAGCTTTCTGATTTTTCTCTTTCGGATAATACTATGGTCAAAGACAGATTTGAAAAATTTGGGGACAATTCTCTGAAAGGTCTGTTCATGAAAACCATTGAAGAAAAAAGAGAACTATCCAGTCTGGATACCGCTCTACTTGAAGAAGCTGCAAATCTGGGGCTGCGTATTCTCAGTCAGGAGGATTTCTGATGCACATTAAAGATATTTACATAGATCGGTTCGGTAAACTGAAAAACCAGAGTTTCCGATTTGATGAAGGAATCAACATCATATACGGGAATAATGAAGCAGGAAAGAGCACACTTGAAAATTTCATGCTTTCGATATTCTATGGCTCAAGGGCATCCCGAAAGAACAATGTGGATGTCAGAAAACAGTATATCCCATATGGGGAAGACTACGCTTTTGGTAATATGAACATAGAATTTGAGGATAAAGAGATTACCATCGAGCGGAAAATTTCCGGGAAGAAGAAAGACGATTTTTTCAGAGCTTATGAAAAAGACACCTTCGACCAGGTGAATATGTCGGAAAATCTGGGGAAAACTCTGTTTGATGTGGAACTGGAGGAGTTCATCAAGACACTCTACATCAATCAGAATGCAACCAAATTTCTGAATGAAAAGGATGAAGGACTTTCCACTAAACTCACAAACATTCTGGAGACCGGAGATGAAGAGATTTCATTCACTAAAGCCATGGACAGAATCGACAAGGAAATGAAACTCATTAAAGGAATCAGAAAAAACGGCAGACTTGATGATATTTACCTCGAACTCTCAGAACTATACGCTAAACTTGATCAAGCCAGGCATATGGAGAAGAAATCACAGGACCTTACAGGAAAACTGGCAGCTCTTGAAGAGAGTCATCGAGTGATGAAATCCAGAAAACAGGATATCCATCAGCTGAAAGACAGAATTCATCTGTATGAAGTGAAGAATGAGTTCCTGAGAATACGGAAAAATCTTGATGACCTTAAGGCACTTAAGGAAGAAAAGAGGATGAGATTTCCGTCGGCTTCTGATGAAGATCTGAAATCAGCGAGAGAAAAAGAAATAAAACTTACAGATGCCGAAGATAATCTTATTCTTCTTCGTGAAAATGTGGAAGTCCTTAAACGTAGACAGATTGAGCTTGATCTGGGTCTGGATGCATATAGAGGATTCGAGGAAATCGGAAGAGATGCCATTCTTAATATGGTCAGAATGCAGGGTGAAGAGATGCTTCTTGAAGAGAAACTCAAATATTTCGACCAGAGTTCTACCATGAACAGAAATCTTCTCGAGCGTAGGGAGGAAATGGGAGCAGTTCTTCGCACCTATGAGAAACATCTTCTGGGTCTGAAGTCAAAGAAAACAATCGTTGTGATTCTCTCTGTCGTCACAGTTCTGATATCTCTTGTCTATTATTCACTGTTCAAAGAGATTCCTCTATCTGCGGTGATTTTCATTCTGGGTGTTTTAATCTACCCTGTCGGAAGAGCCGTAGAAAAAATGAGAGTATCCCATCATCTGAAGATGGCAGACAGAAGTGAAGAGACCATTAAGGTCATGTCCAGAGAACTAGGCATGGATCCTGAAGAGGTCATTCGTGCAAAAACGCTGATTGACAGGATGCCCAGAAATGACGAGAAACTTAAACTCACAAAACGTTACGAGGAAGTCATCAGCCATAAGGAGCACATCCTCAGCCTTACAAACACCAGATCCATTGAAGACCTGGTCAGAAATGAAGAAGACTATCGTGTGCTGAAGGAGAAGAGGGAAGAACACTTTAAAGAAATCAGAAGACTTGAAGCTGAAGTAGAGAGGATATCCGAACAGAAAAATCAGCTTCTGGAAGGCTATAAAAAACTCATATCAAAACTGGGTTTTGATGAGACGAAGCATAACGTTTATGACTTCCTTGAAGAATACGAACTTGAAGTCATGCGGATGAAGGAACATACTCTCCGTGAAGAAGCTCTGAAATATGCCATAAAAGGCCTCATCGGGGACAGAAGTGAGGAAGAAGTGAAGAGCGAGCTGGATACACTTGATTCCTTAGGGCTTTCTGAAGGTCTAGACCTGAAGACGCTTGAAGAGAAGGAAAGAAAGCTGGGCGATGAGGAAGCGGAACTTCTTGAGGAGATCAGCCGAGTCAGACTCTCTCTGAATGAGATGAATCATCAGGAGCCACTTTACTTTGAAGACTGCATTCTGACCCTACAGGATGAGGAGACCAGATTAAAAAGAAGATACGAAGTACTTGAACTGACCAGAAGCATCATGAAAGACTCCTATGACAAATTACGTAAGGAATTTTCAGGAAAACTGAATGACAGAGTGACACAGATCTACAATGAGATTACAGGAACCGAAAGATCCGTCAAGGTCAGTGAACTTTTTTCCATGAGCTACCGGGAAACCGGGATGTTATGGAATGATACATTTCTGTCCCATGGATCCAAGGAACAGCTTTATCTTTCCCTGAGACTGGCAATGGCTGAGCTTGTGTATGAGGGCAGGAAAGTACCACTGTTCCTTGACGAAGCATTTTCAAGTTACGATGAAAACAGATTGAAAAGCGTCCTGAAATACTTAAAGAGTGTGTCGGACAGATACCAGATCTTCATTTTCACCTGCCATAAAAGAGAAATCGATATACTGCTGAATGAAGCGAATATTCTGGAGTTATTTTAGCATGAATTAAACAATTCCATATTGTGAAGGCGTTGTAAATCTTCTCTGAAAAAGACGATGAATACGGTTACAGAGTTATTTCTATGTTATAATATGAGTGTAAAAGAAAACAATGAAAGAGGTTTTGTGCATATGAATATCGCTTTTTTTCTTACTCCAAAGTCGGAGCTGATCTACGAAATGGTTGATTCAACCATGAGACAGGTTCTGGAGAGAATGGAACACCATGGCTATTCTGCAATTCCTATCATCAATAATGAAGGAAAATATGTTGGTACGCTGACCGAAGGTGATCTGCTTTGGAAGATCAAAAACACTCCCGGTCTTTCTTTCAGAAACACCAACAAAGTGCAGGTTAAGGATATTGAGAGAAGAAAAAAACATGAAGTCGTTTCAATAAGTGCGGACATCAACAACATCATCATTCTCGCACGGACCCAGAATTTTGTTCCCGTGGTAGACGATGAAGGTGTATTTATTGGTATCATCAAAAGAAGTGATATCATAGATTACTGCTATAACATGATTTCAGATAATAAAATGATCGGCTGATGCTGAAGAACCACTAAAAAGCTGAAGAAACTTCAGCTTTTTTATGTTAATATGGGAGTTAACAAAGCTATCAATGTACGAAAGGGGTTAAGATCAGAATGGACGAGAAGAACATGAATGATATGTCTATGGAAGAAGCTATGGAAGGATTCTCATTGAATAAAGTTAAAGATGGGGATATTCTTGAAGGCACGGTTTTAAAAGTAAATAAGGATGAAGTCATTGTGAATATCAACTACTTCGCAGATGGAGTAGTCCCAAGAGAAGAGCTTACGAATGACCATCACGAAGACATCACAGCTACACATGAAGTGGGAGATAAGATCAAAGTCATCGTACTGAAATCAGATGACGGAGAGGGAAATGTGCTGCTTTCAAAGCTTAAGGCAGACGCGATCGTGTCCAGAGAAGAAGTGCAGAAGTCACTTGAAGAAAAGACACCCATTACCGTGAAGGTTGAAGAAGTTGTCAAAGGCGGACTTCGTGTTTTCTACAACGGTTTATCCGGATTCATGCCGGCTTCACTCATTTCCGACAGCTATGTGGAAGATCTGAAAGTCTTTGAGGGCAAGAAACTCGAAGCTCTTGTGGAAGAATATGATGAAGAGCAGAATAAACTGATTTTCTCCAGAAAAGCTCTTCTCAAAATCAGAGGAGAGAAGGAGAAGGCAAGGCTTCTCAAAGAGCTTAAGGAAGGAGAGTCTGTTGAGGGAACTGTATCAAACATCACTTCCTACGGTGCATTCATCGATCTTGGCGGTCTCATCGGTCTTGCACATATCTCTGATCTTTCTTATGGAAGAATCAGTCATCCAAGTGAAGTGGTATCGGTGGGAGACAAAGTAGTGGTCCATGTCCTTAAAATCGACAGAAAGAATGAGAAAATCTCATTATCCCTGAAGAGCAGAGATGAAGATCCATGGAAAAGAGTCCACGAAATGAAGATCGGTCAGGTCTACGACGCTTCGGTGAAGAAAATCATCGACGCAGGAGCAATTGTTCAGGTTGATGGTGGTGTCGACGGACTGGTTCACATCAGTGAAATCAGCAACGATCATGTAACGGATGTTCATGAAGTGCTTAAGGAAGGACAGAAGCTCAAAGTAAAGCTTCTGGCTATTGATGATGAACGTAAAAGAGTCAGCTTCTCGATAAGAGATGCCCATGAGGAAGATCAGAGCTTCTATGATCAGGAAGAATCTGTAACAATAGGTGACATGTTTAAAAATCTGATGGATAAATTTACGGGGGAAGATTAAAATGAGCGTATTAAATCAGTATGAACCAAAAAAAGTTCTTTCGTTATTTGAGGAACTGACAAAAATCCCAAGGGGATCAGGAAATGAGAAGGCAGTTTCGGATTACCTGAAGAATTTTGCCGAGGCAAGAAATCTGGAAGTCATTCAGGACGAAGTGATGAACATCATCATCAAGAAGCCTGGTACACCAGGATATGAATCCAGCAAACCTGTAATCATTCAGGGGCATATGGATATGGTGGATGAAAAGAACAACGACACCGTCCATGACTTTAAGAATGATCCGCTGAAGCTTAGAGTGGTAGACAACTATCTCTATGCGACAGGAACAACACTTGGCGCTGACAATGGAATTGCTGTCGCTTATGCTCTGGCTTTGCTCGACAGTGATGATATTCCCCATCCGCCTCTGGAAGTGCTTATAACAGTTGAAGAAGAAACAGGTATGCTGGGCGCGGCTGCTGTAGAAGGACGTCACTTTGACGGCAGAATGCTCATCAATATCGATTCTGAAGAAGAGGGCACCTTCCTTGTAAGCTGTGCGGGCGGCGCAAGACAGACAGTCAGGCTGCCGCTGAAATATACACACTGTGAAGGTTTTGCTTATATGCTGAACATCTCAGGTCTTAAAGGAGGACATTCCGGAATAGACATCAATAAGGAACGAGGAAATTCCAATGTGCTTCTTGGCAGAACGTTAAGGATACTGAGCCATAAATACGATTTCCTGATTACTGCACTCCATGGCGGATCAAAAAATAATGCGATTCCAAGAGAAGCCGAGGCTGTAGTCATATTCAGAGGGAATATCGATGGTCTTCTAAAGGAAGTGGCTGAAATTGAAACCACTTTAGGCAGCGAGATCGATACTCAGGATGATGATTTCAATATCACTTTCACCAGAATTGAAACACCAGAAAAATGCTATGATGAAGATACGACAAAGAAAGCTGTATCTATGCTGTTTGCGCTTCCTAACGGAGTCATCAGTATGAGTCAGGACATTAAAGGTCTTGTGGAGACTTCCCTGAATCTGGGTGTTCTTCATGAATCGGATGATCATCTGCACTTTGATTTTGCAGTAAGAAGCAGTGTGGGATCACGTAAAGAAATGGTGCTTGATAAGGTGAAAGTCATAGGGGAAACCTACGGTGCAGAAGTGGAGATCACATCTTCGTATCCGGAGTGGAAATATGCCAAGGAATCTGTACTTCGGGACACATTCATTAAGGTTTATGAAGACAAATATGGTAAAACGCCTAAGATCGAAGCCATTCATGCAGGTCTTGAATGTGGAATCCTTGCAGGAAGAATTTCTGATCTTGATATGATCAGTCTGGGACCAAACCTGTTTGATGTGCACACACCAAATGAACATATGGATCTGGCTTCAGTCAAGAATGTATATGAGTATCTTCTGGAAGTATTAAAGCACATGAAATAAAGTGTACTATAATCATAGAGGTGAAACATGAAGAATTTTAAAGACAGAGACTTTCTCCTGAAAAGTGAAAATCTTAAAGTCATTGATGTCCGATACAATATGAGCGATCCGGATTACGGAAAGAAAGCCTATGCTAAAGAACACTACAGAGGTGCTGCCTTCCTTGATCTGGATCAGGACCTTGCCGGTCCTGTAAAGGAACATGGAGGGAGGCATCCATTACCCGATCAGGAAACTCTTCGGGAAAAGCTGAGATCCATCGGAATCCGCAATGATTCAAAAGTGCTTATCTATGATGACGGAGATAATTCAGCAGCTGGTAGACTGTGGTGGATGCTGAAGTACTATGGGCTAAATGAAGTCTATGTCCTTAACGGCGGATTCGGAAAACTTAAAGAAGAGGATCTCACCAGCGAAGAAGAGACATTTGAAAGAGGGGACATTGAGCTGAAACCTGATGAAACCATGACCGCTTCCTATGAGGAAGTTCTTGAATATTCAAAGTCAGATCATCTGAAGAACCAGATTCTCATTGATTCACGCAGTGAGGAAAGATATAAGGGTCTGGTGGAACCTATCGACAGAAAAAAAGGACATATACGTCATGCACAGAACATAAATTTCCGATCCCATTTTGATGAAAACGGAGAAATTGTCGAAGAGTCACTAAAAGACAACTTCAAAAACACATTAGCATATAACGATGTGATTTTCCATTGCGGTTCCGGTGTTACAGCCTGTACAAACATCATGGCTTTAGACGAACTTGGCAAAAGCTCAAGACTCTATGTCGGTAGCTTCAGTGACTTTGTAAGTTACGAGGAAAATACGGTAGAAAGGGAATATTGATGAAGAACAGGCTCATCGGAATGAGAACCATCAAGACAGCCATTGTTGTAATCATCTCCTACTTCGTATCCTCACTCATCAATGATGAACTTTCCTTTGCACTGATCTACGCTGCAGTAATCTGCATCGAAACTTCGGTTGTTTCTAGCTTCAAGATCGGATATAATCGTGTGCTTGGGACTGCAGTCGGGGGTGTGATTGGTCTGATTATGACCTACCTGCCCATATATGGTGGGATCGCCATGGCCCTTGGCATCATCATCACCATCATCTTCTGTAACCTTCTGAACATCAAGAAAGCGACTGGAATCGCCATAACTCTTGTCATCATCATCATCATGGGTTCCTCAGATTCTGCTCCTGCAGTTTATGCTATGCAGAGGACGCTTGATACGGTAATCGGTATCGTTATCGCGACAATTGTGAATATGCTGATCTACCCGCCTGATCAGATGAAAAGAGTCAGAGAAAGCTTCAATACTTTCAGACATACTGCAAAGCAGGTGATTGGAGACGTCGTCATATTCAGTATAGACGAAAGTCTTTCCAGTCTTTCCGGAAGCCTGGAAGATCTGAAAGACAAGTTCATTTCCCTGAACAAAGAACTGCCCATCCTGAGAAAATACGATAAAGAAGAGTTTGACTATTATGCTCAGATGATTGAAGCCAGCGAAAAAGTCCTGATCTATGCTGAAGCGATTTCACTGAGTGAACCTGGCGTAAGAATGACAATTGACAACAACCAGAAACTGACAAAACTCCTTTCCCGGGACATTCAGCAGAGTGAGTTCGTTACTCCGCAAAGCTCAACCAGAGAAGATATGATCTATAACTATAATCTGGCGAAACTTATTTCAGCGCTGGAAAAAGTATTGAGAGAAAAAGTGTTTATGAATGATCAAAACAAGTTCTGATCAAAAGGAATCTGCTCGTAAAAGCAGATTCCTTTTAGATTTACATCAGAAATCATGATACTGATCATACGATGGTATAGAAAAATCTGATTGAAGGATAATAAACATGTACCATAGCTTTAATTCATTCCAAATATTAAACTAAGCTGAATTAACTTAAATTGTGTTTAAATCACATCTGCTACCTTGTACAAAAATTTCTATGATGGTAAACTAATAAGTAGGAATTTTTTAGAAGCAAAAATTTCTATTTTGACTTGTCTGGAGGTGTTTTGGTGGAATTTATATTGGCATCAGGTTCAATACGAAGACAGGAACTGTTAGAAAGACTGGGTATTGATTTTCAGATCCTGGTTTCTCAGTTCGATGAGAGTTCAGTTCCTTACAAAGGCGATCCTGAATCCTATGTGGAGACACTGGCTTTGAAAAAGGCGGAAAACATTCTGAATGATAAGACACGTAACTCCTTTATTCTAGGTGCAGATACTGTTGTCTGCGTAAAGGGAAAAATCCTGGGTAAACCTGAAAATCGAGAAGATGCGTTTTCAATGATGAAGTCACTGCAGGATAATGCACATGAAGTATACTCCGGTCTGGCACTTATACATGAAAGTGACGGCATCTGCGAGACAGCTTCCATCAGGACTTCAGTTCAGTTCTCACCTATGACAGATGAGGAAATCACACAGTATCTGGATAAAAATGAATGGCAGGATAAAGCTGGTGCTTATGGCATCCAGGGATCTGCCGGACTTTTTATCGAAGGTATTGAAGGAGACTATTATAATGTAATGGGTCTACCTCTTAATACACTTTATAAAATACTGAAAAAGCACCAGATCATCATGTAATGGAATGGGCAATCTAGGAGGATTTTATGGAAAATAAAATCATGGATATGCCCCAAAATGAACGACCACAGGAGAGACTTCTGCGTTACGGTGCAGACAGCCTTTCCAACAGCGAGCTTCTGGCTGTAATTCTCAGGACAGGCACAAAAAATGAGAACATACTGAATCTGTCTCAGAGAATCATCACTGCTTTTAATGGAATCAACGGTCTCCTGGAAGCTTCTCAGGAAGATCTCATGAAAATCTCAGGAATTAAAGAAGCCAAGGCTTCTCAGATTTTGTCCATGGCTGAAATGGCCAAGCGTTTCCAGACTTATCGAAGTGGAGACCGCTACAAAATCAATTCTCCCGGGGATGCCGCAGATCTGATTATGGTGGAGCTTAGAGAATTCAAACAGGAAATTCTTAAGGTGCTGCTTCTTAATACCAAAAACGTAGTAATCGGTATATACAATGCATCTGTAGGTAGCCTGAATTCATCTATTGTACATCCCAGAGAGATCTATAAAGAAGCCATCAGAAAAAGTGCCGCATCCATTATAATGGTGCACAATCATCCTTCGGGAGATCCGTCCCCTAGCAGTGAAGATATTGCTGCAACGGGAAGAATCAAGGAAGTTGGAAAGATTATTGGTATAGAACTTCTAGACCATGTAATCATCGGAGACGGAAAATACATCAGTTTAAGAGAGAAAAATCTATTGTAATTTTGAAAGGAGTTATTTATTCATGCGATTATTTGGAATGAGCAAGGATATGGGTATTGACCTGGGAACAGCAAATACTCTGGTAT
Organism: Proteiniclasticum sp.; assembly: GCF_032054185.1. Classification (NCBI taxonomy): domain Bacteria; kingdom Bacillati; phylum Bacillota; class Clostridia; order Eubacteriales; family Clostridiaceae; genus Proteiniclasticum; species Proteiniclasticum sp. The sequence continues at coordinate 28,148 of NZ_DAMBTF010000025.1, read as the reverse complement.
ATGTAAAAGGAAAGGGGATTGTTCTCAGAGAACCATCAGTTGTTGCTTTCAACACCCACACAAACAAACCTCTGGCTGTTGGTGAAGAGGCAAAGAGAATGATCGGCAGAACACCCGGAAACATCGTGGCTGTAAGACCACTTAAGGATGGAGTTATCGCTGATTTTGATGTTACTCAGACCATGCTTAGACAGTTCATTGAAAAGACTGCTTCTAAGTCCGCATTCACATCCCCAAGAATTATCGTCTGTTTCCCTTCAGGAGTCACTGAAGTGGAAAGAAGAGCAATACTTGAGGCTACAAAACAGGCTGGAGCAAGAGACGTTATTCTTATGGAAGAGCCAATGGCCGCTGCAATCGGTGCAGGACTGCCGGTTGATGAACCAACTGGATCAATGATCGTAGATATCGGTGGTGGTACAACAGAAGTTGCTGTAGTTTCCCTTGGTGGTATCGTTGTTGCTAAATCCCTAAGAGTAGGTGGGGACGAAATGGACCAGGCGATCGTCGCTTATATCAAGAGAGAATATAACCTGATGATCGGTGAAAGAACATCAGAAGCAATTAAGATGACCATCGGATCTGCATTCAAAATTGAAGGCAGTGAAGAAGAATACATGGATGTCAAGGGTAGAGACCTTGTGACAGGACTTCCTAAGGTGATTTCTGTTTCAGAAACCCAGATCAGAGAAGCTCTGCATGAACCGATCTCTGATATCATTGAAGCCATAAAGACAACACTTGAAAAGACACCACCAGAATTATCAGCTGATATTATGGATAAGGGCATAATGCTTGCTGGAGGAGGCGCACTACTTAAGGGACTTGGGGAACTGATTACACATGAGACCCATATGCCTGTTGAAATCGCCGAATCTCCATTAGACTGTGTCGTACTTGGCGCAGGAAGAGCATTAGATAATTTTGATAAGATAGCAAGAAGTTATTAATTCATGGCGAATCTATTAAAGAACAAGCTGTACAGGAAGATTATCCTCCTTACAGCTGTTCTGGTCGTAATTTTTGGAATTACGGTCTATAAGGACAATAAATCACTTGTGGAAAGTGGAGCAGGAGCAGCCCTTAATCCTGTACAGAAAGTGATCTATTCCACAAATAAAAGAATGGAAAGTCTCATCGATTTCTTTCTGCGGTATGAAGACGTCAAACAGGAAAATGAATCGCTTCTGATCAAAAATATTGAACTTGAAGCGAAGCTTAGAAATTTCGATTCGATGGCTGATGAAAATGTGAAGCTGAAAGAAATGTTTGAGTTTAAAAACAGGCAGGAACAGTACGAATATCTGGGCACAAATGTCATCGGGAAATCCGGAAGTGGAATCATCACTTCCTACATTATAGATAAAGGTGAAGCAGACGGGCTGAAAAAAGGCATGGCTGTCATGACCCAGGAAGGTATCGTCGGACAGGTTACAGAAACCGCCAGCACATGGTCAGTTGTTGAAACACTTTCCAGCGAGAATATTTCTATACATGTTACCCTTGTTGAAGACAAGGAAAACAGCGGAATTCTCGAAGGACATATCGGCAGCGGTCGTAAACAGATGGCCAAGATATCCTACCTGCCGATTGATTCAACCGTAAAGGAAGGGGACAATGTCGTCACTTCCGGTCTGGGACGTTTCTATCCACCTGATTTCTATGTGGGGAAAGTGGTTAAAGTCAATGAAGATAAGGGTAATCTGATGAAAACCGCAATTGTGGAGACAGCTGTAAACTTTGATGATGCGCGCATGCTGTTTGTCATCAAACCTAAGAATATCGAGGATGTGGAGTACTGATGAGAAGAGTGTTTATTTTCCTCACCGCAATACTCCTGCTGCTCGTCGATCAGACGATCCTTCCATTTTTATCGGTTTATGATTCCTTTGGCAGCATACTTTTTACGTTCTTTGGTCTTTTTGCCATGAGAACCGACTTTGATGATGCAATTCTCGTTGCAGTCATCTCTGGAATGCTCCAGGATCTGTTCTTCCCTTATGCATTCGGACTCAATACCCTTGTGAATCTTTTTCTTTATCTGGGACTGGCAAAGATCGGTCTGACCCTCAAAGAAGGAAAGAAAACCATTCCCATACTTTTTGTCACTTTGGCGCAGGGTGTGAAAACCCTTGTCATTCTGATCATACTGTTTATTTTCGGCATCAGAGGTAATATCATTTCAGTGGTTGTTACACCTGTTTATACACTGATCATCGGTATGTTTATTTATAAAATCGTCGTTTCCTACAGCAGGATTCCTGTTGTTAAAAAAGAGTGGAGATTCTGAAAACTTGCTTCGCAGGTTTTCTTTTTTTTTGAAACCTGTGATATCGTTCTATATTTTCCATTTTTCAGTTATTTAGTGGAATTATTCGTCTAAATCCTATAAAATAGATTTTAGATGTTATTTTTAAGCATTTATGGAGGAACTCAATGAGTAGTATCGATAGGATTCAGGTAAAAGGCAACCGAAAGGGACTTAACCTGATCATCAATCTTTTGGAATTCACCTCAACCGAAGAACTGGTTGAAGCACTGAAGAATAAGTTGGAACCACTGAAAAGTTTCTACAGTGGAAATGCAGTATATGTTACAACCTACCCTATAAGACTGAAGGACGATGAAAGAATCGTACTGGAGAAAGTTCTGTACGATACCATCGCACTAACCAGTGTTAATTTTGAGGAATCAAATCGTAAAGAGGATCTTCCAAAAGTATTCGCGGGAGTAGAGGAAGGTAACACGAAGTTTATCACAAAGTCCATGAGAGGCGGCCAGATGGTTGACTTCAAAGGGAATGTCGTGGTTATCGGAGATGTCCACATTGGTGCAGAGATTTTTGCCGAAGGCAATATTGTCATTCTCGGACAACTGAAGGGAAGAGCATTTGCAGGAACTTCAGGAAATGAAAAAGCATTTGTGGCAGCCATTAAACTGACACCATCGCTTTTATCAATCGCAGGGACATTTGGCAGACCTGCACAAAGTGATCCCAATTTCCCGGAAGTTGCCAGACTGTTGGATAATAATATCTATGTAGAGCCATATATCCCGACAAAATTTGAATATTAGAAAAGAAGAGAAGGAGAGACTTAAATGCCAGAATCGATTGTAATTACATCCGGTAAAGGTGGCGTAGGTAAGACAACAACTACTGCCAACATCGGAACAGCGCTTGCACAGCTCGGACACAAGGTTGTTGTTATCGACGGAGACACAGGACTTAGAAACCTGGATGTACTCATGGGCCTTGAAAACAGAATTGTCTACACATTGCTTGATTATTTTGAAGGCAGATGCAAGCTGAAACAGGCTTTAATCAAGGATAAGAGACTACCTCATCTATGTCTTCTACCGACAGCCCAGACAAGAGACAAAAACGATATCACAACAGATCAGATGATCGAACTCATTAAAGATCTTAAGGTGGATTTTGACTACATCCTTATCGACTGTCCAGCAGGTATAGAGCAGGGCTTCGAAAACTCCATTGCGGCCGCAGACAGCGCAATCATCGTGGTAAACCCTGAAGTCACTTCTGTAAGAGATGCCGACCGAGTTATCGGGAAACTGGATTCTAAGGGAATCGAAGATCATAAAGTCATCATCAACAGACTGAATCATGAAATGACTGAAAGTGGCGAAATGCTTAATGTCGAGGATATTCTTGAAATTCTGTCCGTCAAGCTTTTAGGTATCGTGCCTGATGATCGGAACATCACGATCTCAACCAATAAAGGTGAACCGATTGTAACAGTTGAAGGAACACTTGCAGGTACTGCATTCATCAATATTGCAAGAAGAATAACCGGTGAAGACATCCCTCTTTTAAATCTGAAACCAGAGGAAGCAGGTTTCTTCAGTAAACTGTCCAAACTATTCAAGAGAAAGTAAAGGGGGTACGGTATGGATATTTTCGGATTTTTCAAGAAAAAGAACGGATCAAAGGACACAGCAAAAGACAGACTAAAACTCATTCTTATGCACGACCGAGGAGATGTTTCTCCCGAACTGCTTGAGAACATTAAAAATGATATTTTAGAAGTTCTGAGAAAATACGTTGAAATTGACAATGATCAGGAACTTGATCTGCAGATTACTCAGACCGACAGCGAATTCGGTTCGGTGCCTGCACTGGTTGCGAATATTCCGATAAGAAAAAAGAAATAAGACTCTAAAAACTAAGGAAATGTTAAATTGAAAGTAAAGGCTGTATGGGTTAATATATTAATGCATACAGCTTTTACTTTGCTCTTATAAGATGATGGGATGGTTTTAAATGAATTTGATCAAAGGTTTATTCTTAGATAAAAAAGAACTGAAAGAACTGGACTTCGGAATGCTGCTGAGTGCTGTAGCCATACTGATTTTCGGTGTATTCAATATTTATACTGCGACAAGCATTTATTATGCGAGGCTTCAGCTCATATGGCTGGTTCTATCCTTAGGTGTCGTTTATGTCATTCTTCTTATGGATTATCGAAAAGTCTATAAGATAGTGGATGTTCTCTACTGGATTGTAGTTCTCCTCCTTGTAGTTGTTCTCTTCACCACTAAAGTTAAGGGAGCAGCCGGCTGGTTCAGTATAGGAACAAGAGGACTTCAGCCTGCAGAGTTTGCTAAACTGACTACCATGCTCATGGTGGGCAAGCAGCTTCAGAAAGTTGATGGAAATCTCAATAACTTAAGAAATTTTGTTCAGGTCACAATATACGCGCTGATTCCTGTAGTGCTCATGCTGCTTCAGCCCGAAATGGGAATCACCATGATTACTTTCTTTATTGTACTTGGAATCTACTACGTTATGGGACTCTCTATGAAGGTCATCCTATCAGGTTTCGGATTCATCGGACTTTCCGTACTTGTGGTCCTTAAAACGAATTTTCTCCCTTCTCACTGGAGTGATCGGCTAACCAGTTTTCTTTTCAGTGAGGGAAGTGAACTTGGCATTAATTATCAGCTCAGCAGAAGCGTGATCAGTATCGGATCCGGTAAAATTGCCGGTAAATTCGATTTTGGCCAGTTCATTACGGATATGAGCGGACAGGCTCAGGCAAGTACCCAGTTCTTTAATCGAGTTCCAGAAAATCATACAGACTTTATCTTCTCAGTAGTTGCGGAAAATTTCGGTCTGATTGGAGGTATTGCACTTTTACTTCTATACGGGATTCTTCTCTATCGTATGCTGAGAATCGCAAGAAAGACCGATACCATTTTCGGTAGATGTATAGCAGTAGGGGTATTCTCTTCCTTCCTGTTCTCCATACTCCAGAATATGGGTATGACCATGGGAATCATGCCGATATCCGGTATCACACTTCCTCTGGTATCTTATGGAGGAAGTTCAGTACTGACTACATTCATCGCCATAGGAATGGTCCTCAATGTAGGTATGAAGAAGAAAACGACATTATTCCTGTAAGATAAACTAGCAGACATCACGGGTCGTACCGCAATTGAAAGGCAGGCATCATCATGATTGAATTATTTATTGAAGAAGATCAGTATAGAAGAATCGTTCTGAAGAAAAATAGCATCCTATCCGAATGCTACTTTGAAGATACGGATCAGGAAGTGCGTTCAGGAGATATTTTTCTCGGAATCATCAAGAAAAAGGTGAAATCCCTCAATTCGGTTTTTATCGATATCGGACTGAAGAAGAATGCATTTCTCTTTGTAACCGACAGAAATAAATTTCAGGATTATAAAGAAGGTCAGAGCATTCTTGTGGAAGTCATCAAAGAAGAAGAAGGAAGCAAAGGGACTAAAGTCACAGAAAAAATATCGGTTGGCGGCCGATACGTGGTTCTGTTTGAGGGAAAAGGCTTCAACTATTCCAAAAAGATCAGCAAAGATGATTTTCTTGAGAAACATGGCAGCCAGACACCCAGAGAGGGTGTCAGAATTCTCTTCAGAGAGGCTTCATTCGACGCAGCTAAGGAAGAGATTGAAAAGGAAATCGATGAACTCTATGCGGAGTTTAAGGACATTCTGAAAAAGTCCGATACGGGCATCGGTCCCAAGAAACTTTACGGCGAGTCATCTATACTTGACCGCATCCTAAGAGACCGGTTCAATGAGATCAACATGATCTACTCAGATTCTAAGGAAACTGCAGCAAGACTTAAAGCCGAGTATTCTCTGCCTTCACTGGTCCATGGAAACGGCAGAAGTCTTTTTGACTTCTACGGTATAGAGCAGGATCTGCTGAAGCTGAGACATCGCAAAGTTCATCTGAAAGAAGGCGGAAACCTCATAATAGATGTAACTGATGCCATGGTGGTCATTGACATCAACAGCGCAAAGTTTACAGAAAAGATGAATAAGGAAGATATGGCTGTGTCCATGAATCTTTCCGCAGTTAACGAAATCGCACGTCAGATCAGGCTGAGAAACCTTTCGGGAATCATCATCATCGATTTCATCGATATGGCTTCAGAAGAAAACAGAAAGAAGCTTCAGAATGCCATGGATAAAGAACTTCATGATGATCCGCTTTTCTCGAGAACCTATCCGCTTACAGAACTGAATCTCATGCAGCTGACCCGGAAAAAGAAGGGGCATCCGATCCATCACTATATCGAAGAACCCTGCGATTCCTGTGACGATAAAGGAAAGAGGCTGAACTATCAGTATCTCAAAAAGCTGATCAAAAATGAACTGATGAAAAAAGTGGACAATATTGAGATCAGAGATTACCTGATTGTTGTCGGGAAGCCCTATGAATCAAGAATTAGAGAAGAACTTGAGCTCTTCCTTTCTGATATCGGTGCGGAAGGTAAAAGAATCTATCTTGAATTTTCAGGCATTCATGATGACTTCAGTATCGAACCTCTGGTTTTTAAAAATCAGATTCAGGAAAAAGAGAAATTCCTTGTCACAATATAAATATTTCTTTACATAGAGAAATATCATTGTTATAATACTATGTAGGCCGCTCAGAAGAGGTTTAATTAAACAGCATTTTTTGCTGTGCCTCAAAGGCGAGTACTGATATGAGGAGGTGTTTCATATGTATGCAGTTTTAAACACAGGTGGTAAGCAGTATAAAGTTTCCGAAGGCGATATTCTCAAAGTTGAGAAGATTTCAGCTGAACTGGACTCTATAATCGAACTAACAGATGTTTTGGCAGTGTCTAACGGAGAAGGTGAACTTACTATAGGAAGTCCTGTAGTTGAGGGAGCTAAGGTAACCGCTAAGGTTATCGGTCACGGCAAGGCAAAGAAGGTTATTGTCTTCAAGTTTAAGCCAAAGAAGGATTATAGAAAGAAGCAGGGTCACAGACAGCCTTTCACAAAGATTCTTATTGAGAAAATCGAAGCTTAGTCATGATTGAAGTAAGGTTTTTAAGAAAATCTGGTCAACTCGTTGCATTTACCTATGAGGGTCATGCAGATTTTGATGAGTACGGAAAGGATATTGTATGCGCAGCAGTCACTGCTCAGTGTATGATGACATATAACGGACTGGACGAAGTCATGAAAATCAGAAACGTAATTGACATGAATCAGGATGGCGGATATTTATCAGTCAGTATCGACAGCGCAGCACCCGATGAAAAGAAGGATGCGCAGATATTAATGGAAACATTATTATTAGGAATCAAAGCAATTGAATTGCAGCACGGTAATTTTATAAAGCTAATTGAAGAGGAGGTGTAACACCATGCTTATATTAAACCTTCAGTTCTTCTCATCCAAGAAGGGTATGGGAAGTACAAAGAACGGTAGAGATTCTGAGTCAAAGAGACTTGGGGTTAAGTCAGCAGACGGACAGTTTGTTCTTGCTGGAAATATCCTTGTCAGACAAAGAGGAACCAAGATCCACCCTGGTACAAACGTAGGTAAGGGTAGTGATGATACTCTATTCGCCAAAGTTGATGGAGTTGTAAGATTCGAAAGACTTGGTAAGGAAAGAAAAAAAGCGAGTGTTTACCCAGTTGAACTGGAAGCAGTAGCAGAATAGTAAGCAAAGAATGGGCCTGCTTCAACAGCAGGTCCTCTTTTTTGAAGTAGTGCATCCTTAAATGATATTGTAAGGATTTTATAGTATAATGACAAAAGAACAGTCTATCCTTTTAAGGATGGGCAAATAAAAAACCTAAAATTAAGGCAGGTGAGAAAAATGAACATGTTTATAGATATAGCAGATGTATATATGAGAAGTGGAGACGGTGGCGATGGTGCCATATCCTTCAGAAGAGATAAGTATGTATCCCACGGCGGTCCCGATGGTGGAGACGGTGGTGATGGCGGAGATGTCGTTTTTGTCGTTGATAATTCCATGACTACTCTGCTGAACTTCAAGTACAAGAGAAAGTTTGTAGCGAAGAACGGAGAAAACGGCGGACAGACAAAATGTTATGGCGCAGCCGCTGAAGATCTTGAGATTCCTGTACCGCTAGGTACCATCGTGAAAGATAAGGAATCGGGCAAAATCATTGCAGATCTCTCAAAGACTGATGACCGTTTTGTTGTCCTTAGAGGCGGTAAAGGCGGTAAAGGTAATGCTAAATTCGCGACCCCGACAAGGCAGGCTCCTGATTTTGCAGAGCCAGGCATGCCAGGAGAAGAAAGAGACATCACTCTCGAGCTTAAGCTTCTTGCTGATGTAGGACTTCTTGGATTCCCGAATGTCGGTAAATCAACACTTCTTTCAAAAGTGTCCAAGGCAACACCTAAAATTGCAAACTATCACTTCACAACATTGGAGCCAAATCTTGGTGTCGTTGCACTGACTGGAATCAATCCCTTCGTCATCGCGGACATCCCCGGAATCATTGAGGGAGCATCAGAAGGCATAGGACTTGGTATACAGTTCCTGAGACATATTGAAAGAACACGACTTCTGCTTCATATTGTCGACGTATCCGGTATAGAAGGAAGAGATCCTGTGGAAGACTTCAAACTCATCAATGAAGAGCTCAAGAAGTATAAACTGGACCTCACAGACAGACCTCAGATCGTGGTCATGAACAAGGTCGATCTGCTCTACGATAAATCCTATCTTGAAGAATTCAAGGCGAAAGTCAATGAACTTGGATACAAGGAAGTATACGCAATGTCCGCAGCGACTGGAGAAGGTGTCGAAGCGATCATGAAGGTCTGTGCGGATAAGCTGCAGTCCATTCCGATCGTTGATACCATCTACGATGAGGATGACTTCTTTATTCCTGAGGAGAAACACTTTACCTATGACATCGAAATTGATGAAGAAGGCGTTTACGTGGTTTATGGAACATTTGTAGATAGGCTGCTTAATGCAGTTAACCTGAATAATCCGAGCCACCTGAGATATTTCCATAAAGTACTTGGAAACAAAGGCGTCCTCGACCGTCTGAGAGAAATGGGCATAGTAGATGGAGATTCCATCAGACTCAATGATTTCGAATTCGAATATTATGCATAGGAGAATAATCATATGATAACAACAAAGCAGAGAGCTTACCTAAGAAGTCTTGCAAATAAGATCGAACCAATATTTCAGATCGGCAAGGGCGGTATAGAAGCACCTTTCATCAAACAGGTGGAAGTCGCTTTAGAAAAAAGAGAAATCGTCAAAATTTCAGTGCTTGAAAATAGCGGTCTGACTGCCAGAGAGGCACATGACCATCTTGTTGGAGCCATTGGATGTGAAGGTGTTCAGATAATTGGTTCAAAGATCGTTCTTTATAAAGAAAGCAAGAACAACAAAAAAATTGAACTTCCAAAGAGATGAAGACAGGTATTCTAGGGGGGACCTTCAACCCCATTCACAATGGTCATTTGTATATGGCTTTTGAAGCCAAGAAAACCCTGAATCTTGATCGGATCATCTTTGTCCCTAATTACATCCCTCCACATAAAGAGGCGATGGACAGGAATCCGGAAGATGTGCTTAATATGATTAAACTGGCCATTGAGAATTATGATGATTTTCATCTTTCCACGTATGAGCTGATGAAAAAAGGATTAAGCTACACATATGAAACCTTAGAATACTTCACGAAGACTTACCCCAATGATGAAATTTATTTTATCATCGGGGAAGATTCTTACGTGAATTTTTCTTCCTGGAGAAATCCTGAAATCATCATGAAACTGTCAAAACTTGTCGTCATTCAGCGTGAACTGGTAGGTGCCGATAAGATGCGTGATTCAGTCAGATTTTTTGAAGAGCATCACTATGAGCCGATCATACTTGATACACTTATTCTTGAAGTATCCAGCAGTGATATCAGGGAACGGATAAAAAACAAAAGAGAAATCGGATACCTGGTTCCATCTAAAGTGAGGGATTATATTGATGAACATGGATTATACAGATAAAAGTGTATGGAGCATAGATAAAATCAGACATTTTCTGATGAATAATGTGAAACAGGAGCGTTTCCAGCATATCATGGGTGTTGCAGAATCGGCAAAATCTTTAGCCGTCCATTATGGTGAAAGCATTGCTGATGCTGAGGTTGCTGCATATTATCATGATATCCTCAAGGACAGAAACAAAGAATGGCTGGTCTCCTATATCAGAGAAGAGGGAGAAGACCCGGGAGAAGGGCTGCTGGCCTGGAAAACGCTGCATGCTCAGGCAGGAGCGATTTTCGCAAAAAGTGAGGGTGGTATCAGTAACCTGGAAATTCTCAATGCTGTGCGCTATCATACAACAGGAAGAGCAAGTATGGGTCTGCTGGAAAAGATCATTTTTGTCGCTGATTTTATTGAAGCCGGAAGAACTTTTGATGGTGTCGATGAGATCCGGGCTATAGCAGAATCGGATCTTGACCGGGCTGTGTTTGAATCTCTGAACAGCAGCATATCCTACCTGAGAAAGAAGAATGAATATGTCATGTCAACCTCATTAGAAGCCCGGATTTACTATGAGAATCTGATTTCGGAAAGGACAGCAAATGAAAAACGCAATGAAAGTCATTGAGAAAGACATTCCCCTATCTTACACTGGAAATAAAATTAAAACATACCTTAAGGAAGAAATGGATCTGTCTTCCAGATTCATACGCAGTGCCGCAATGGACAAGAGGATACGGATCAATCAGAAATCGGTAAAACTCGACTATATACTGAGAGAAGGAGATCATCTCTCCATTTCACTTATCAGTAAAGAGACTCAGAATATTGAAGCGGAAGATCTCCCTCTGCATGTTGTTCATGAAGATGATGCGCTTCTCATCGTAAATAAAGCGCCTTATATGGTGGTACATCCGACGAGGAGACATCAGACCGGGACGCTGGCAAATGCTGTTGTTCATCATTACAGATCGAATAACGAGGACACCATAATCAGACTGATTTCCAGACTGGATATGAATACTTCAGGACTGACAATTCTTGCCAAGAATCAGTTTGTGCATTCGCGTATTTCTCAGGATATGCAGGACGAGCACTACGACAAGTATTACACTGCCATAGTCAAAGGTGATTTTCCAGAGGAGATCCGGCTGATTGATCTGCCCATCTATCGAGACGGGGAAGGTGCCTATCAGAGAATCATCGATGCTCGAGGACAGGAAAGCCGCACAGAGGTTGAGGTAATTGAACGAAGAAACGGATATTCACTGCTTCTTCTCAAGCTTCTGACAGGTAGAACACACCAGATCAGAGTTCACCTCAGCCATATCGGATATCCGATTATAGGTGATGAACTGTACGGTGGAGAACTGCAGTATATAGACAGGCAGGCGCTTCATGCGACCTATATCTCATTTACACACCCTGTAACCGGCCAGAAGATGGAACTATTTGCGGATCTTCTGGAGGATATGGTAAAGGCAGGTACTGAAATCGGATTTGATATGACCAAAATAACTGTTGATATGATACCAAGATGACGGGATATTCCTGTCATCTTTTATTTTTTGATATTTCTGTCCTTATTGAAGATACAGATGTCCAATGTTACAATTAATCAAGAGTAAATGAGGAACTGATTGTAAAGGAGATAAAACATGGCAGACAGCAGAAAGAAAGGTCCGGATTCAGGAGGACCGCTGGATTATATCCTGGAAGATTATAAGAGAAAGGAAAAATCCTACAGTGAAGAAAACTGCACTACAGGAAGTGATTCTCATAATCTGGATGAAAAAAAGTTCAAATTGGAAAGGATAAAAAGAATCGTTTCGATCCTTACGTCACTTTTCCTGGTACTGGGTCTTCTTGTTTTCCTGTTTTTATGGCTGAGCAGATAATGACTGATAATCCCGAAGAATCATCATCTGCAAAAGAAGGAAGGCAGACGAAAATATGCATTCAGAATAGCCCGGAAGGTTGTCAAGGCTCATGGTTCATGGCTTGTTAACTATCTTCGGGCTATTAGATTTCACGGGAATATGGTATATTATAGATAGAAAATAGTAAATATTCGCACATTAGAGACGCTCATTTTCATAGTGATGAGGTGTTATGAAACAGTCAACTATGAACAGATCAGTTCAAGACTTAATCGATAGAATGCAATAATGAAGTAGGAGGAAGTTATGGCTAAGACTAAAGAAGACCCTAAACGAGTTCTCAATACCGAATTTAATCATTATCTGTTCAACACAGGTGAACATATCAGAAGTTATGAATTTATGGGTGCACATATCATAGAATTTGAAGGGAAAAAAGGGGTACAGTTCACCGTGTGGGCACCCAATGCACAGAGTGTATTCATTGCAGGAGACTTCAACGAGTGGGGATACGGTGAAATGTTCCCGCAAGGGTCAACAGGAATCTGGACCGCTTTCATAGAAGGGATCGGGGAGGATGTCCTCTACAAATATCGAATCAGAAGACATGACGGATATGAGTTCATGAAGGCCGATCCTTTTGCTTTTTATTCTGAACACAGACCTAATACAGCTTCGATAGTCAAGGATCTTTCACAGTTTAAATGGTCAGATGGCACATGGAGAGCGAAAAACAAGCGTAAGAATCATAATGCCAGCCCAATGAACATCTATGAGGTACACCTCGGCTCCTGGAAAAAGCACTGGGATGGCGGGTTTTTCACTTTTAAGGAATATATCAGTGAGCTCATTCCTTATGTAAAAGAAATGGGGTACACACACGTTGAACTTCTCCCGGTCATGGAACATCCGCTTGATGATTCATGGGGCTATCAGATTACAGGGTATTACAGCGTGACTTCACGCTTTGGAGAACCCACGGAACTGATGCAGTTCATCAATGAATGCCATAAACAGGATATCGGTGTCATCCTTGACTGGGTACCAGCCCATTTCTGCAGAGATGCTCATGGTCTGTACCAGTTTGACGGAACACCTACTTATGAATATCAGGATCCGGATAAAGCGACCAACAACAGATGGGGGACCACTCATTTTGATTACGGCAAACCTCAGGTACAGAGCTTCCTTATTTCAAACGCCATTTTCTGGATGGATATGTTCCATGCCGACGGTCTGCGCGTAGACGCAGTCTCTTCCATGCTTTATCTTGATTATGATACTGGTCCATGGACTCCAAATATCTATGGCGGCAATACCAATCTTGAGGGTGTTGCACTGCTTAAGAAACTGAACTCCGTAATCCGTGAGGAGTTTCCATCCGCATTCATGATTGCAGAAGAAAGCACCGCTTTCCCGCTGATCACTCATGATATTGAAAGTGGAGGACTCGGATTTACCCATAAATGGAATATGGGGTGGATGAACGATATTCTGAGGTACTTCGAACTGGATCCTCTATACCGTAAAAATCATCATAATCTCATCACATTCTCCTTTATGTATGTCTTCAATGAGAATTACATCCTTCCCTTATCCCATGACGAAGTTGTTCACGGAAAAAGCTCACTGCTGAACAAGATGCCTGGTGACGAACAGATGAAATTCCAGGGACTAAGAACACTGATGGCCTATATGATGTGCCATCCCGGCAAAAAGGTGAATTTCATGGGCAACGAAATTGCTCAGTGGATGGAATGGAGATTCAGAGAAGGCCTGGAATGGGTCGGGCTGAAATACGAAAACCACCAGAAGCATCAGAATTTCATCAAAGAACTTAATCAGATCTATCTCAATTATAAAGCTTTGAGCGAAATAGATGATTCATATGATGGCATCGATATTCTGGACGCAGACAATAAGGATGAAAGTCTATTTACCTTTATCAGAAAAGGAAAGAATCCAAGAGACTTCCTCATCGTTGTCTGCAATTTCACTCCAGTTCAGAGAGACAACGTTAAAGTTGGTGCTCCCTTTGAAGGTCAATATGAAGAACTGCTCAATACAGAACTGAGTGCGTATGGTGGAGCCTGGGATTATTCCGAGAAATTCTACAATACTTCCAATGAGGAGGTAAACGGGAAATCACACGCAATAGAAGTCATCGTACCACCATTATCCGTATTAATTCTAAAACCTAAAAGAATCAAGGGGGCTAAATCATGAAAACAGAAATCATAGCAATGATCCTCGCAGGAGGTCAGGGAACACGTTTAGGTAAGTTCACAAAGAACCTTGCCAAACCGGCTGTTCCTTTTGGGGGAAAGTACAGGATCATCGATTTTGTTCTTTCCAACTGTGCCAATTCCAATATGAATACAGTAGGGGTGCTCACCCAGTACCAGCCGCTGATTCTCAATACACATATCGGGATAGGTTCACCATGGGACATGGACAGAAACGAGGGAGGAGTAACCATCCTTCAGCCCTACGCAAGCGCTACCGAAGAAAAGTGGTTCAGAGGAACCGCCCATGCCATCTATCAGAACTTCTCCTATATCGAAGATTATGACCCTGACTATATCCTGGTATTATCTGGTGATCATATCTATAAAATGAATTATGAAACCATGCTGGATTACCATAAGGAAAAGGATGCCGCACTGACCATCGCAGTACTTGAGGTTCCATGGGAAGAAGCACCTAGATTCGGAATCATGAATACCGATGAAGAGCTCAAAATCGAGGAATTTGAAGAAAAGCCTCAGAATCCGAAATCCAATCTGGCTTCCATGGGTATCTACATCTTCAACTGGAAACTGTTGAAGAAATATATGAACGACAGCATCGATGAAGGGAAAAATATGGACGACTTCGGACAGAACGTCATTCCTGCCTTTCTGGAAGCCAACGAAAGAGTTTATGCCTACCCATTCCAGGGATACTGGAAGGATGTCGGTACCCTTGAATCATTATGGGAAGCAAATATGGATCTCCTTAATCAGGAATCCGCACTTCAGATCAATGACCGTTCGTGGAAGATTTATTCCAAGAACCCGTCAATGCCTCCTCAATATCTTTCAAAGACTGCCGACGTGAAAGATTCACTGGTCGTAGAAGGCTGTATCGTTCACGGCAAAATCAGAAAATCGATCCTTTCTCCAAAAGTCATAGTAGGAGAAGGAACAGAAATATATGACTCTGTAATCATGGAAGACGTTAAAATCGGAAAAAACTGTATCATCAGAAAAACCATGATCGGTTCCCATGCTGTAATCCCGGACAATTCCATCATCGACGGAAATGGTGAAATCAGCGTAGTAGGGGAATATGAAGTCTATGAGGAGGGCAAATAGTTATGGCTAGAAACAAACTTTTCGGTGTAATCAACCTAAGCGAAAATGATTACTACATGAATCAGCTGACAAACAACAGACCATTGGCCTCTGTACCGTTTCTCGGCAGATACCGGCTGATCGACTTCACTCTGTCAAATCTTGTGAATTCAGGAGTGGATACGGTCGGAATTTTTCTGAACGATAAATATCGCTCGCTGATGGATCATATCGGCAGCGGTAAACAGTGGAATCTGGATAGAAAGAAGGGGGGAATATTCTATCTTTCTCCTTATTCAACACCTGACGTTCAAAGCCAGCTAAGAGGTGATCTTTCCACTTATTTTGCGAACATCGACTATCTCACAGAAGCTTCAGCAGATTATGCTGTCATAACAGGAACTTCTATGGTCTGCAACATTGACCTTAAAGAAGTGTTTGAAAGCCATCTGGAGAGTAAGGCTGACGTAACTGTCGTATGCAAGTCCATAAATGAGCATGATTTAGGTTTTGAACGTTGCAATACTGTGAACACCAATGAGTACAACAGTGTGATCAGCTTCGGAAAGAATATCAGAAGACCCGATATGGCAGCAGAAGAAAAGAAGATATCCATGGAAATCTATATCGTCAAGAAAGAACTTCTGGTTGATATGATTACCGATGCGGTGACCACAGGTGAAAATGTATATCTGACGGATGTACTGCATGACGCAGTTACAAAGTATAAAGTTCGCGCTTTTGCATACTCCGGTTTACTGAAAAACGTCAGTTCTGTGGAAAGCTATTACGCCTCAAGTATGGATATGCTCAATGAGGACAACATAAGTGATGTATTCTTCGGTAAAAATAAAATCCAGACAAAGGTCATGGATGAAACACCGACATACTATTCTGAAGACAGCAGTGTAACCAATTCTCTCATTGCCAATGGATGTCATATCGAAGGTACCGTAATCAATTCGATCATATTTAGAAGAGTTAAAGTTGAGAAGGGTGCTGTAATCAGAGATTCCATCATCATGCAGAATACCTGCGTTCATGAGAACTGCAATTTAGAAAATGTGATCACGGATAAACAGGTCATACTGACAGACAATACAGAACTTAAAGGAAACCCCAAAAATCCTGTAGTAGTCAGTAAGGGATCTGTTCTCTAAGGAGGAACCCATGAAAATACTATTTGCCACTTCAGAATGTTATCCTTTTTTAAAAACGGGAGGGCTTGCAGATGTTGCATATGCACTCCCCAAGGAACTCATCAGTCTCGGAGAAGACTGCAGGGTGATCATGCCCAATTATGGCACCATCAGCAGAGAATACAGCGACAAAATGGAACATGTCTTTGATACAACAATCAAGATCGGATGGAGAGAGCAGTATTTAGGTGTCAAACATCTGATACATGAAGGTGTGCATTACTACTTTATCGACAATATGTATTACTTTCACCGTGAAACACCTTACGGATATTTTGATGACGGAGAGCGTTTCTCCTTCTTTTCGCAGGCTATCCTGGAAATACTGACGAGAATCGATTTTGTACCGGATATTCTGCACTGCAATGACTGGCACACATCTGTGATACCGGTCCTCATCCGGACAAAATATCGCTGGGAAAAGAAATTCGAAAATGTAAAGACAATGCTCACGATTCATAACCTGAGATTTCAGGGGATTTATCCTCCTGAAGTTCTCGGTAACCTGCTGGGCTTAGGAAATGAACTTCTGCAGGATTTCTGTTTTGAGTACTTCGGAAACGTGAACTACCTGAAGGGTGGCATCAATTATGCAGATGTTGTGACGACAGTCAGTCCAACTTATGCAGAAGAAATCAAGACCGAATATTTCGGTGAAGGTCTTCACGGCGTGATGGAAAAAGTCGATTATAAGCTAAAAGGAATCCTGAATGGGATCGACTATAAACTGTTCAATCCAAGAACTGATGAGCATATCCCATATCCTTTCGGTCTGAAAAAGATTCAGGATAAGGTCAAGAATAAGCTTGCGCTTCAGAAAGAACTGGGGCTCGATGAACGTGAAGATGTGCCCATGGTCGGAATCATATCAAGAATGACTGATCAAAAGGGATTCGATCTCATTGCAGAGGCAATTGAAGAAATGCTGAATCAGGATCTTCAGCTGGTGGTGCTGGGAACAGGTGAAAGACGTTACGAGGACATGTTCAGGTACTTCAGCTATAAGTATCCGAACAAAGTCTCCACTAATCTTGCCTACAACGGTGAACTGGCTCAGAAAATCTATGCCGCATCAGATTTATTCCTCATGCCTTCACAGTTTGAACCCTGCGGTCTTTCACAGCTCATGGCCTTAAGATATGGTACAGTGCCCATCGTCCGCGAAACGGGCGGCCTGAAAGATACGGTGGTTCCTTACAATAAATTCACAGGAGAAGGCATCGGCTTTACCTTTTCAAACTATGACAGCTATGATATGATGCAGGCGGTATATCGGGCTTTAGAAGCGTATCGGGACAAGAATAAATTCAGGGATATCATTCTTCAGGGCATGAGAACCGATTACAGCTGGAAATCTTCGGCTAAGGTGTATCAGGATCTTTACAAGGATATTCTTTAATCATAAAGGAGCAAACTACATGATAATAACAAAAGAACAGTTCAAAAAGGACTTTGAGAAGAAAATGCTTAAACTATACGCACAGGAAGTGGATCAGTCCTCAACCTATACACAGTATTTCACCCTCGGATATCTCGTGAAAGAATATATCTCTGAAGGATGGTCAAAAACGACCAACCGATACAAGAAATATGGAGAAAAGCAGGTTTACTACTTCTCCATTGAATTTCTGCTGGGTAGACTTCTCGCAAGCAATCTGTTGAACCTGGGTATAAGAGATACAGTAAATGATGCCTTATCGGAAATGGGTCTCAATCTGAAACAGATTGAAGATGTTGAAGTTGACCCCGGGTTAGGTAATGGTGGACTTGGAAGGCTGGCAGCCTGTTTCATGGACTCCATGGCATCATCAGGAATTCCTGGAAACGGCAATGGTATACGTTACAAATACGGTCTTTTTCAGCAGAAAATCGTGGATGGATATCAGATTGAGCTTCCTGAAAACTGGCTGAGAGATGACAATGTCTGGGAAATCAGAAAAAGCGATAAAGCTGTAAAGGTGAGATTTTACGGGGATGCCTGGATGAAACCTGAGGAAGACGGCAAACTCACACCAATCCATACAGGCTACCAGGAAATTCTTGCTGTTCCTTATGATACAGCTCTTGTCGGTTATGAAAACAAGACAGTCAACACACTCAGGCTTTGGAATGCTGAAGTGCCACAATACAACGGGGATATCCCGGGAGAGCTTAATTTCAATAAAGTTCTGCTGAACAAGAGAGAAATTGAAAGCATATCAGAGGTGCTCTATCCAGATGATTCCAATCAGGAAGGTCGAGTTCTAAGACTCAAACAGGAATATTTCTTCGTTTCGGCCGGACTCCAGAGTATTGTGACTCAGCATAAAGAGTCTGGAAGACCTTTAAGCGAGTTCCATAACTTTGTCGCCGTGCATATCAATGATACTCATCCTGCGGTTGCGATACCGGAGCTTATGAGAATTCTCATGGATGAAGAAGGCATGGAATGGGAAGAGGCCTGGCACATCACTTCGAACACCATGAGCTATACAAATCACACCATTATGAGTGAAGCGCTCGAAAAATGGCAGATCAATCTTTTCAAGGAACTTCTTCCAAGAATCTATCTCATTATTGAAGAGATAGATAGAAGATTCCGGGAAATTCTGACCACAAAATTCGGCGACAACTGGGAACAGATTGAAAAAATGGCTATCATTTCAGGCGGAAATGTCAGAATGGCTCATCTTTGCATTCATGGTACACACAGCATAAACGGAGTTGCAAAGCTTCATACAGAGCTTCTGAAAAGTCAGGAACTTAACGACTTCTATATGCTGTATCCTTATAAATTCAACAACAAGACCAACGGCATAACCCATAGAAGATGGCTGATGCTGGCAAATCCGAAACTGTCCGGGCTTCTGGATGAAACCATCGGAACATCGTGGAGAAGAAACCCTCAGGATCTCAAACTGTTCAAGAAATATAAAAGAGATCCTGAAGCGCAGAAGAAAGTAGAAGAAATCAAGAAATTCAATAAAGAGAAGCTGGCGGAATACATCAGGGAAAAGAACGGTATCATCGTAGATCCTAATTCCATTTTCGATGTACACGTCAAGAGACTGCATGCATACAAGCGACAGCTGCTGAATGCACTTCATATCCTGCATCAGTATCATGAAATTCTGGAAAATCCAAACTTTGACATGCTGCCCAAAACCTATATCTTTGCAGCTAAGGCGGCGCCAGGTTACTATTTTGCAAAGGAAATCATCAAGTTCATCAATGCTCTGGCCCATCAGGTCAATAACGATCCCAGAGTCAAAGGAAGAATCAAAATCGTATTCCTGGAGAATTACGGTGTAACACTTGCGGAAAAGATCATACCGGCATCTGAAGTATCCGAACAGATTTCGACGACCACTAAGGAAGCATCAGGAACCAGCAATATGAAATTCATGATGAATGGAGCTGTTACTCTTGCAACGTTAGATGGTGCCAATGTGGAAATTCTGGAAGAAGTCGGTGATCCGAATATCGTGATCTTCGGTATGACGGAAAAGGAGATTCTCAGCTACTACAGAAACGGGGGCTATGTCTCTAGAGATTTCTATGAATCCGATCCGCGAATCAAGCGTGCACTGGATAGTCTACGTGATGGAACAATAAAGGGGATTCCGGTTGAAGGACATGATATCTTCAACAGTCTGATCGATTACAACGACGAATTCTTCGTACTGAAAGACTTTGATTCCTATGTTGGAGCTCAGAAGAAAATTGAAGAGCTTTATGCAGACAGATTCACCTGGAACAAAATGTCCATCGAAAATATTTCATCTTCAGGTGTATTCTCATCCGATGTCACCGTCATGCAGTATGCATCAGGAATATGGGATACAAGAATCATCGAGAGATAATACTGCAGTTATGCTGATAAAAAAATATAAGTCCTGGATCATCCAGGACTTATATTAATATAACCATAAGGATGTGAACAGCTTAATTACTCATTAAGCTCAATTAAAATGAATTATAGAGACATCAATATAGAATACAATTCTTTCAGCGAACAACACAAAAAACCATTCGGAGCAATATGTACCGGTCAAGAAATCGACTTTTTCATCCGTGTCGAGGATGCAAAAGATCCTGAGATCACACTAGTGATTGAGCGGGAAGGGCATGGTGAACAGCACCTGAAAATGACTTCGACCGGTAGCGGAGTGTATCATTCTAATTACTGTGCTCATGAATCTGGGCTGTGTTTCTACTTCTTCATTATCAGTTATACAGATTATGACTATCGACGTACGATTTATGTCGGTTCTCCTGGTCATGGTATCGGCGGTGAACAGGTGATAAAAGAAAATCGTTGGGATAT
This sequence comes from Proteiniclasticum sp., assembly GCF_032054185.1. Lineage (NCBI taxonomy): Bacteria > Bacillati > Bacillota > Clostridia > Eubacteriales > Clostridiaceae > Proteiniclasticum > Proteiniclasticum sp. The sequence goes on along the minus strand of NZ_DAMBTF010000025.1, from coordinate 7,138 downwards.
TATACCCTATCAGATTACAATGCATAATTATGTTGAACCTTCACCTTCATGGTACAAAGATGCCATTTTCTATCAGATTTTTGTGGACCGGTTTTATAACGGTAATGAGGATCAGAAGATCAATAATCCCAAAAAAAATTCATTCCTTTATGCCACATGGGATGACTCTCCTATGTACATCAAAGACAATCTGAATAATATTCTCCGCTGGGACTTTTTCGGAGGAAATCTTCTTGGTGTTATCCGAAAACTTGATTATCTCCATGAGCTGGGTATAGGAGGAATCTATTTAAATCCGATTTTTAAATCAAGAAGTAATCATAAATATGATACTGGAGATTATCTGGTCATCGACGAAATGTTCGGGAATGAGGAAATCTTTAGAATGCTGATCAGTGAAGCAGACAAGAGAGGAATTAAGATCGTCCTGGATGGTGTATTCAATCATGTGGGTGCAGACTCAAGATATTTCAATGCTTTCGGTTCCTATCCCGAACTGGGAGGAGCGGAAAGCAAGGACTCCAAATATTACCCCTGGTTCAACTTCTTCAATTTTCCCAATGACTATGAGAGCTGGTGGGGTGTCAAAGATCTCCCGAATGTCAATGAAAATGAACCTTCCTACCGCAATTTTATCGTGGGTAAGGATGGAGTCATAGAAAAATGGACCCGTATGGGAATCGGAGGCTGGCGACTGGATGTAGCTGATGAAATGCCTGATGACTTCATTCGGGAAATCAGGACAGCTATGGAAGCTGTTTCAGAGAATCCTGTGCTCATAGGGGAAGTTTGGGAGGACGCGTCGAATAAGATCGCTTACGGTCAGAGAAGAAGATATCTTCTTGGTGATGAAATCCATGCAACCATGAACTATCCTTTCAAAGATGGCGTCATTTCATTTATTAACGGCACCAGCAGAGCGAGAGACCTATACACGAGGTTTATGTCATTGAAAGAGAACTATCCAAGAGAAGCGTTTTACAGCGCTTTAAACAACCTTGGTACACATGACACACGACGAATATTTACAGAGATTCCGGATTTTGATAAGCTTTATATAGCCATTGGTATGCTCTTTACATTTCCAGGGGTACCCTGTATTTACTATGGAGACGAAGCAGGGATGAAAGGAGAGACTGATCCTTATAATCGAGGTCCGTACCCATGGGGCAAAGAAAAGACTCAGATAACGGGTGCATACAGCGAAATGATCAGACTCAGAAAAACAAGTAATGCATTTTCCAAGGGTGATTTTATTCCTTTTTATCAGGAAAACGTCTTTGGCTACCTTCGTCTTTACGAAAATGACTGTTATCTTGTAGCAGTCAACAGAGATCCCGAAGAATTCCGTCTCGTGATCAATGATGTTATAGGGCTTGAAGCTGTCCCGGAAGAGTTCAGAAAATGTCTAGCCGATGAATATCCGCTAAGCAGAGCGTCGTTCAGCTGCATGAATATCTCAAAGAAATGATTATCTCAGTGAAGCAAATGAAGGGGTCCTTATCATTACTGATACGGACCCCTTCATTTCAGTTTCTTGTATTTTCTATACGCTTGAGATACTCCAGGCGTTTGCTTGACATTTTACGTCTTTTATTTCTCTTTGACCTATGCAGTGTTCTGAATCCCAACAGCAGAATCCCGAAGATGGCTGCTATGCCAAAGAGCAGGGAGAACACTTTTTTAAGAATACCTTTATTCTCCGTCTCGTCTAGGAAAGAATTTTCTTCCTGTTCCGCTTCAGAATAGACAATATCATTTTCGCAGACCAGCTCTATGGTTCCGATCTGTTTATCCCCAAGCAGAACTTTGACGGTATCGATGGTATCACCAGAGCGATATCCTTCAGTAATCTCTTTATCCGCAAATTCGAGTATCGGTTGGGGTTTATCTGCAGGATCCGCTGAAATATAGCTGAAATCATCTTTAGCCACCAACGTCTGTTCATCACCATTAGGAAGAAGAATTTTTTTCATCTCCTGTCCTTTTTTATAAAGCACATGAACAGATGTATTTCCAAACGCCCATTCCATCAGTTCTCGGGTTTCCGTCCAGTAGGTACTCTGATTGACACCTTTAAGGATGGATACGACAATTTTCCTCCCATTCTGTTCAGCCATTGCGGTGTGGGCATATCCCGCAGCTGGAGTCCACCCGGTTTTCCCCAGAATCACAGGCTCGTAGTAATACTCGCTGGACTGCCTCATCAGGCTGTTTTTATTTGTAGCCCATCTGTTCATATCCGTGACCAGGTTTGTGAGAGGAAGCATATGACTTCTGGTTTTAGATATTTCCAGAAGTTTTTCGTTTTTCCCCGCTTCGGCAGTTATAAGTGCCAGATCTTTAGCTGTCGTATAATTATTATTTTCTTCAACATGCAATCCTGATGGGTTCTTGAAAATAGTATTGACCGCTCCGATCTTATGCGCTCTTTCTGTCATGAGCTTGGCAAATTCTTCGGTACTACCGGAGACCGCCTCAGCCAGGATTTCTGCCGCATCATTTGCAGAATGCAGCATCAGTGCATAGATCAGGTCAATGACCATGACTTCTTCGCCTTCTTTAAAACCCATGGAAGCACCTTCTGCATATGGCGGCTTTGCTCCTACAGTGACCATTTGGTCTAGCTCCAGCATTTCCAGAGCAAGTATGGCTGTCATAACCTTAGTTGTCGATGCCGGCATATGTGCTTCATCGCCATTTTTATCATAAAGAATAACTCCAGTCTCCGCGTCCATAACGACGATGGATTCTGAAGATGTGGCAGGAGGGGAAACCTCGGTACCAATTGTCGAACCTGCTGCCATTTGGGTGATTGATGTACTGAGCGTTAAAGCCAGTATAATCGTTTTCAATGCATTTTTAAAATTATGTCTCAATCTATTCACACCTCGCTGAAATTATTATAACAAATATCATCATATAGCACTATAAAAAATGAAAAGTAAACCATAATAACTAGTAAGAAAATATGTATTCTTTAAAGATACAAGATGAAGGAGTTTGATATGCCAAATACGAACAACCCCGATAAAAGGATTAAAGCTGCAGGCTGCCTGATCGTTTTGAGTCTGACCTCCATACTCATGGCCTGCAGCAGTGAAAATAAGGAGGGGATATATGTACCTGAAGAAAGTGAAATCGTCATAACCGAAACTGAGGAAACTGAAGAGAACATAATCGTGGAAATCAAGGGTGAAGTGGAAAAACCAGGTGTATACACCATGGATCCCGGATCTAGACTGAACGATCTTCTGATTATATCTGGGGGAGCCTCTGCGCAAGCTAATCTGAGAAGTGTTAATCTGGCTATGAAAATCACAGACGGAGATTCCTTTTATATTCCCTCACAAGAGGAGGAGGCTGATGTATCCGCTGAAACATCCGTTATTGTAGGAGGAAGCGAATCAGATGGTAAGATTGATCTTAATAGGGCAACGAGAGAAGAGCTTATGAGTGTGACTGGAATAGGACCTTCAACTGCTGACAATATCCTGGCCTATCGGGAAGAAAAGGGGAGATTTGAATCTGTCGATGATCTCATCAATGTTAATCGGATCGGTGAAAAGACATTGGAAAAGTTACGGGATTTTTTCATCGTAAAATAGGATCCAGTATTCAGACAAAAAAAAGAACCGGATCGCAATGATCTGGTTCTTGAAAATGTTAAGCGCCAAGACTTTCTTTCAGAAGGGTTATACCTGTTCTGATTCTGGATAAAGATTCATCTTTTCCAAGAACGTCAGCGGCTTCAAATGCCCCACCAGGGGTAAACTGCTTACCAGTCAGGGCAGTTCTGATCGGCCAGAGCATCTGTCCGTTTTTCAGTCCAAGCTCTTTCACTTTTTCCAGTACGATTTCATGAAGATTATCGATAGTCCAGTTTTCTGCGGAAATGGACTCCAGTACCGGCAGAATGGTTTCAAGTGAGGAAAGCGCAACCTCACTGTTGGTTTTCATCTTTTTATGGGTATACATAGCAAGATCATACTCGGGCAGTTCATAGAAAAAGTCAACCTGTCCGGTGATTTCACTAAGCACTTCAACTCTTGTTTGTAGAATTTCTGCGATCTTCATGGTGTCCAGAGACTTGTCTCTGATGTCCTCAAGGATATAAGGTAGAGCCAGTTCATGGAATTTTTCCAGAGAAAGTTTCTTCAGGTATTCCCCGTTCATCCATCTCAGTTTCTCTGTATCGAAGATTGCCGGACTCTTGTTGATGTTCTTATAGTTGAATACTTCAATCAGTTCTTCAAGGGTAAAGATTTCCTGAGTTGTTCCAGGATTCCATCCAAGAAGAGTGATGTAGTTCAGCACTGCTTCTTTGAGATAACCCTTTGCAAGGAGATCTTCAAATGATGCATCGCCTGTTCTTTTTGACAGCTTGTGCTGAGCATCTTTCATGATCGGAGGGCAGTGAACGTATACGGGAACATTCCAGCCGAACGCCTCGTAAAGTCTGTTGTATTTTGGTGAGGAAGAGAGATATTCGCTTCCTCGTACCACATGGGTAATTTCCATGAGATGGTCATCTACGACATTTGCGAAGTTATAAGTAGGAAGTCCATCACTTTTCAGAAGAACCATATCTTCAAGTTCCTCATTGTCCACAGCGATGGTTCCATAGATGACATCTTCAAATTTCGTGACGCCTTCAGTAGGATTGTTCTGCCTGATGACGTAGGGAAGTCCTTTTGCAAGGTTTTCTTCAACTTCCTCATGGGTGAGTGCACAGCAGTGCTTGTCATATTTGAACGGTTTCTTCTGGATCTCCGCATTTTCTCTTAGCATATCCAGTCTTTCCTTGGTGCAGAAGCAGTAGTAGGCTTCTTTCTTTTCAACCAGTTCCAATGCATACTGCTTATAGATGTCTCTTCTTTCGCTCTGCACATAAGGTCCGAAATCTCCACCGACATCTGGTCCCTCATCATGAATCAGACCCGTTTCTCTTAATGTGCTGAATATGACATCTACTGCTCCTTCAACATATCTTTCCTGATCTGTGTCTTCAATTCTTAATATAAAATCTCCACCCTCATGTTTAGCGATGAGGTATGCATACAGTGCAGTTCTAAGATTACCTACATGCATATAGCCTGTTGGGCTGGGGGCGAACCTAGTTCTAATTTTACTCATATTGGCCTCCTTACAGATTAATGAAGTTTCAGCTTCTGCCAAAACTTCATTGTCATTCTTAATTATACTATTCAGCGCATTTCTGTCAATTGGTTAAGGGAATCACTTCTTTGCCGTCTGCGCCGAAGACGATGCTGCCCATCTCTTCAGTAAGAAGTGTTCTGGCGCCGATAACACCATATCTCTCCAGAATTTCAGGAGAAGGCAGATTATGATCATTGCCCAGTTCAGAGGTGACTACGATATACGTAGGACTGACCTTTTCCAGGAAGGGAACAGAACTTGAAGTTTTGGAACCGTGGTGCGGTGCTTTCAGAACGTCCGCAGAAAGTTCGGCTCCTGTTCGTATGACCTCAGTTTCCACAATTTCTTCAGCATCTCCTGTGAAGACAAATGCATTGTTACCGATGGACAGTCTCATTATAGGGGAGTAGTTGTTCGGATTCATGTAGCTTTCTTTATTCGGAGAGAGGATATCCAGCTTTATGGTTTCCCCGAACTCGAACTTCATTCCGCCTTTAAGATATTTTATTGTCTTTCCCTTTTCGATCAGAGCATCAGTCATCCTCTGGTAGGATCTGGTCACAAGTTCCTTTTCCGGCATATAGAATTCTCCGATTTCAAATGCTGAGAGAACTTCACCCATGCCGCCGATATGATCTTCATGGGGATGAGTAAGAAACACAAGATCGAGCTTTTCCACATCATAGGTTCCGAGATAATCTATTATGGTCTGTGCATGCTCCTTTTCACCGGCATCAATGAGAATCTTTTTATCCAGCACTTCAATCAGAATCGAATCACCCTGACCGATATCGATGAAATGAACCTTGACCGGTTTATTGACTGACTGAATTCTTGTAACTTCGGAAGACTTCTCTACACCGACAATACCATAATCAAGAAGGACATAAATCCCCACAAGACTGATGAGCATTGTCACAAACAGAATCATAGGCAGATAACTTCTTTTCTTCATATGGACCTCCTGATTTCGATAACTATATTTTAACATCATTGCAAAAAGATAACAAAGAAGTAATTGCTTTCTCAACTATATTATAGCTTCCATGAGGATTTTTATGAGGAAAGTATTAAAATTATAGGAGAAGATGGGATAATGATTTATAATTGAGATAATGACGAAAAAGGAGTTAGCAAATATGTTGTTTGATATCATCAGTAAGATACGATTTGGATTTTCGCTGATTGGGCTCTGGTTCAGTCTCATGTGGAAAAAACCGATAAAGAAGAAAGTGGATAAAGATACCTATTATAATGAAATTCTGAAATTGGGCAAAAAGCATACGGGAGATCTTGTCCGAATCTCCAAAATGAATCTCATCATAGAAGGCATGGAAAACATTCCTGATGTTCCGGTTGTTTTCATGGGCAATCATCAGTCATATATCGATATTTATGTGACCGTTACTGCACTTTCCCGCAAACTGATCCTTATCGGTAAAAAAGAGATTCTGAGGATTCCCATAATCGGTCAGTTAGGCCGAGAGATGAATGTTCTCTTCCTAGATCGGGAAAACCCGCGTGAAGGATTAAAAACGATTCTGGAGGCGATTAGGCTCATTAAACAGGAAGGGTATGATGTTCTGATCTATCCGGAGGGAACGAGAAGCAAATCCACTCAAATGGGGGAATTCCATAAAGGCAGCTTCAAGATTGCACAGAAAACCGGCGCACCGATTATCCCCATGGTTGTGAATGATGCTTATAAGGTATTTGAAGACACGGGTCGGGTAACGCCTGATGTGGATGTTCATCTGAAATTTCTTCCTGCGGTATATCTTGATCAGCTGAGTGAAGAGAATGAAAAAAACATCGATCAGTATCTGAAAGACATGATTCAGAGAGAACTGGATCTTCTAAACAGAGGGTAATAAAAAAACAGCTGCAAAAAATGCAGCTGTCAGACTGTAGACAAAGCGACCATTCCATACGGAAATCGGTCGCTTTTTGCATTATCAGGTCAAGAATCAGATTTTTC
>NZ_DAMBTF010000024.1:0-43286 GCF_032054185.1 Proteiniclasticum sp. | reverse complement strand
TATATCATAAATATATTATAAAATGAAGCAAAAAAAGAAAAGCAGTCAAAGTTTTCAACTCTAACTACTTTGTCTACAGTCTGGAAGGGATTCAATAGAATCCCTTTTAATATCCTCAATTTCCAATACTACTTTCATACAGACCAAAAAAAGGCAGCGGTAACAGGAGCTTTTCCTGGTACCGCTGCCTTGTCTGTCTTGGTTCCATGTTGTTCCGGTATATTCTTAAGAAAGCGTTACAGTGCTGTCCTTTAACTGCTGTCTTTCCTTACTCACGGGCTCTGATGATATTCTTGAAGCCTGTGTAGGTTGTATAGAAATAGCCTCCATAGATGACAGCTAGTGCTGCACCTATGAGCAGCAGTGAACTGCCTACAATCCCCTGAGTATAGTTTCTGAAGATCACATTTACGGCGATAATGCCTACTGCTGAGTGAATGACCGCAAGCAGCATCGGTACACCGAAGTAGATGGCATTCTGAAAGAGTATTGCCTGGCTGATCTGCTTCTCCGTAGCCCCGATTTTCTTCAGGGTCTTGTAGCGCTCAACACTTTCATTGGCATCGGAGAGCTGCTGAAGAGCCAGAACTGCTGCACTGGACAGGAGGAACACGATGCCTAGGTAAACACCTAAAAATACAATGAGGGTCGTTGCCCCATATACTCTTGCATGAACCTCATCTATGGTGTTGCCAAAGGCAAGAACGAGCTTGTCATCTATATGTCTGAAGGTCTCATAGTCCTCAGAAAGGCCCATGAATTTCTCCTCCGACTGCTCATAAGTACTCTTGTCAAATACTGCATTGTATCCCGTACTCAGTCTTGTCATGGCACCGGGCACATCATCTGGAACGATGAAGTAGAAGAAATCAAGAACAGTGGCTGTTGTCATGATGTTTTCCTTCACCGGTTCATCATTTATGATTTCATAGACTGCGCCTTCAATAGTAACGGTGTTTTCTTTCTTCATGAACTCATTTAAAGCGCTGTTCAAGTGGCCATAATTAGAGACAAGAAGAACTTCATTCTCCCCAAGTGCTACGGTTTTCTGATTTCTGAGCTTCTGAATCTCATTATAGTCCGACAGCTTCACAGCGGAGATTTCCCCATCCATGTAGTCTTTCTGCATATCTTCCCATTCTTCTTCGGTGGCATAGCTTTTCAGAAGATCCTCTGTCGTTACGGGAAGTTCATAGATGCTGAAGAAACTGTGCTTTTCAGTCTCATCGAAGCTGAACCCGATGGTGTCAAGGTATCCTTCCATGTCGTACTGCCCCTCATTGTTCTCGTCAAGAAGCCAGCCTGATGCATCGAAGGAGATATTCCCCTCGATCATCTTGTCGTAGCTTCCCTTATAGCCGAACATGGTGAAAAGAAGTGTTATGGTGAGAAAGAGCATGAGACAGATGGCGGACATGGAGAGAAAGTTCGAGTTGATCTTGTTGTGCACCTGACGAAGAACGAAGATTCGAAGACTCTTAAGATAAAGTCCTTTCTGTCTCTGCATCCAGTGGATGAAGAAGCTCGAAAGACTGAAGAAAAAGAGCAGCGTTCCGAATACGCCAAGAAGGATGGAAACGGCGATGAGCACACTTTCTGTCAGCAGTCCGATCTTCAAAACCAGAACGTATGCCGTAATGAGCATCACTATGGATAAAACGAAAAGCACTATGGATGAAGCCATGCTCTTCAGCTTCATCTCCTCATTCTTCTTTCCCGCATTGAGAAGATCGATGAGCTTATATCTTCTTATGGTCAGCTGATTGAGTATGACCACAAGGAAAAATATGATGCCAAAGTACGCGGCCGATTTCATAACGGCTTCCGGTGAAACGGTAAACCGATAGCCTTCAAGGCTTACACCGAGAAGCCTCCCTGTGATCTCGGACAGACCCTGGGACACGATGATGCCAAGAAGTATTCCTGCAATGAGGGAAATGAGTCCGATAAGGAGCGTCTCCAGGAATAGGATCTTTGAAATGGAAGTCTTAGGCATTCCAAGGGTCATGTAGATCCCCAGCTCCTTCTTCCTCTTTTTGATGAGAAAATGATTGGCATAGGTGATGAGCCCGGCAAGAATGACGCTCACAAAAATGGACGTTCCTGCAAGAAATGTGCTCAGAGTCTCCATGAAAGCTCCAGTGCTTTTTCCTAGTGAGAGCATTGTGCTCTGAGTCTCTATGGAATTGAAGCTGTAGAAAATACAGACGGCAAGCGTCAGCGTGATGAAATAGATGCCATAATCCTTATAGCTTCTTTTGACATTGTTTCTGGCTATCTTAAATAACATCACCGATATCACCTCCAAGCAAAGTCACAACTTCAATGATTTTATTGAAGAATTCCTTTCTGCTGTCCTTCCCTCGGATGAGTTCATTGAAGATCCGCCCATCCTTGATGAACAGGATTCTCTTTGCGTAGCTTGCTGTGAACGCATCATGGGTGACCATAAGTATCGTTGATAGAAGCTCTCCATTGAGCTTCTCGAAAGAGCTCAATAGAAGCCTTGAAGATTTGGAATCAAGCGCACCTGTGGGTTCATCCGCAAGGATGAGAGACGGCTCTGAAATGAGGGCTCTTGCTGAAGCCACTCTCTGCTTCTGACCTCCGGACATCTGGAAAGGATACTTTTTCAGTACATCTCTGATCTCCAGCTTCTCTGCTGCAGCCTGGATTCTATTATGGATTTCATCAGGTGCGATATTCTGTATGGTCAGTGCAAGGGCAATGTTCTCATAGGCGGTCAGGGTATCCAGCAGATTGAAGTCCTGAAAGATAAACCCCAGCTCCTTCTGACGGAAGGATTCAAGTTTCTTTCCCTTAAGCTCCGTGATGTCCACATCACTGATCCTGATGTGACCCGTTGTCACCTTATCAATGGTGGAGATGCAGTTAAGCAGTGTCGTCTTTCCGCTTCCTGATGGCCCCATGATGCCCACGAATTCTCCCTTGTCCACTGTAAAGCTGATGTTGTCTATGGCTTTTGTGATGTTCCCTTTGTTGCCGTAGTATTTTTCGATTTTGTCCACCTTCAGTATGTTTTTCATTTTTTCACCTCCTCCTATTTCTTCACTTCGAACAGTACTTTAGTTTCCATGACATCATTTCCTTTTGCATAGATCCCTACGCCATAGATGCCTTCTTCCAGACCTTCCGGTACTGAAAGCTCAGCGGTGAAATTTCCGTCTTCGATTTTAACCGCTTCCTCAAGATATCTGTTCCCTGTACGGATTTCACCTTTATACCAGATGACATGAGCTTCCTTTACCCAGAACCTGTTTCCTTTTGCGGTGAAGTACACGGTATCATCGGATTTTAATAAGGTGGTGCTTTCCAAAGCTTTTCCTTCTGCGGGCATCTCATTTGTGACCACACCATCTATAATTTTCGGACCATTCACATACTGATGACCGAAGTAGAACGCACCCATAAGTAAAAGTACGGATAATACGGCAATAACTGATTTTTTCATAATTTATTCCTCCTGATCTATTTGCTGATTTCAGTTTATCAGGAGTGCACTATTGTACCTATCGATGTACCTTTCATGAAAGTGACATTTCTGAAAGGTTAGAAAAAACGGATTCAAGGAGAGGGAATCATCCGCCTCCCTGAATCCGAAGTAAACTAAATCATCTAATCCTTGGGGTTAAGGCTTCCAAGGGGAAAGACGATCTGAACCGTTGTTCCTGCCCCTTGCTCTGATTCTATATTCAGTCCCAGACCCAGCTGCTCCGTCAGTTTTCTGCAAAGGTACAGTCCCATTCCCGTGGACCTTCCGAAAGCTCTGCCAGTCTCGCCTGTAAATCCCTTATCAAAGACTCTGCCAAGATCCTTCTCATCGATGCCGATTCCATTGTCCTTCACCGCAAGCACTACACTTTCAGGGTTTCTTCTGGTATAGACCTGTATGGATCCCTCACCGCTCTTTGTATACTTGACGGCATTACCGACGATCTGATTCAGGATGTATTCCAGCCATTTTATGTCTGAAAACACGGTGAATGATACTTCTTCCATGTCGATGGATATTCCTTTACGGATAAAGTCGGAAGCATTTCTTCTGATCACTCTTTTCACCAGATTGGAAAGATCGATTTCGCGGATGAGATAGTCTTTCCCGACATTGCTGCTCCTCGCGTAGTAGAGCACCTCCTCCACATAGTCTTCAATCTTCTTCATCTCGCTCCCTATGCTTTTCCCGGCTTTGCTTTCATTGTTGTCCAGGATGAGTCCGATGGAAGCCATGGGTGTCTTGATTTCATGAACCCAGGTTTCAATGTATTCCCGATAATCCTGTTCAAGATCTCTGTAGTGTTTCACATGTTCATGCATATCCTTTGATATTTCACTCAGACCTTCATACAAGATTTTTCCTTCAAGAAATTCAGGTTCTCTCATCACCTCAGGCAGAAGATACTTCTGATCCATTGTGTCCACAAGATCCCGAAATTCATCATAGAACTTTCTGTATTTGACATACTCCATGAAGAGATAGGAAAATAACGGGAAAAACCAGAGGATGAAGATGAGGAGGATGAGTCCCATGTTCATTTCAAAGAGAAGAAGAATTCCAGTCAGAACCAGAAAAATAAGGGTATTGATAAGTAGAAAGAGTGATCTGTCTTTGAGATAATCACTCATCTTCATGGCAGGATGTACCCAAGGCCGCGTCTTGTTTCAATATTCTCTTTCATCCCCGCTTCTTCCAGTTTTTTCCTTAGTCTTGTGACATTGACGGAAAGGTTGTTGTCATCGACAAATATATCCGAGTCCCACATGAAATTCATAAGCTCCTCTCTGGATACGATCTTCCCTTTGCTTCTCATCAGGCAGGAAAGGATCTTCAGCTCATTCTTCGTCAGCTCATAGCTTTCCCCTTTATAGCTCATGGTTCCATTTGCAAGATTCACTTTCAGGTCATGATAAAAGAGGGCTTCCTGAGCATTTCCCGCCCCTTTGGATCTTCTTAAGAGGGCTTCGATTCTTGCAAGGAGGATCTGCGTATTGTATGGCTTCGTCACAAAATCATCCGCCCCAAGATTCATGCTCATGAGCTCATCCACCTCGAGATTTCTGCTGGTCACGATGATGATGGGAACACTTGATTTCTTTCTTATTTCCCGACAGATATAATATCCGTCAAATACAGGTAGATTGATATCAAGAAGGATGAGATCAGGATCTTCTTTCAGAGCAACCTGTACGATATCAGAAAAGCGCTCTGGAGCCGACACCTCATAACCGTAGCGCGTAAGAAAGATCGACAGTTCCTCTCTTATGGTTTCATTGTCTTCAATAATCATGATTCTTGTCATGGGCATTCACATCCTTTTACCCTATCAGTTTATAGGAATTCAACATCAGATGGAGATCTGATTCCGGTCATTATAGAGTGTCTGATAGCCGAAATAAAGCGCCGAAAATACGGCGAGACATACTACTGTAGTAATAGCAATCATGATGGCAATCTGATAAAGGATTGCCGTCATAGGTAGTGTTCCGGAGAGGATCTGCCCGGTCATCATTCCAGGGAGAGAAATGATGCCCATGCCCAGCATAGAGTTCATGGTTGGAAGCAGGGCCGTTTCCAGGGCATTGTTTACAAAGGGAATGAGAATCTTCTTTGGCGTAACGCCTATATAGAGAAGAGACTCCACCCTTGCTCTTTGCGACTTCAGGTTTTCGCTGAAGGTTTTCAGCGCAAGCGTAAGGCCAGTCATGGCATTTCCGAAGATCATTCCGCTTAAGGGAATCGTATACTGAGGATTGAAGAAATCCATTCCCACAACGATCTGTACAAAGAAAAACACAATAAGCGTTCCGGCCCCAGCCAGTGAAAGACCAATGGCGATTTTGAATTTTCTGTTGAGATCTCTGTTTTTCCTGAGCACCCTTATGGTGGCAAAACTCGTCATGGCCACGATATAGGCTACTGTGAATAATGGATGGGGATTCCCGAGGATATAGGTCAGGACTAGTCCTGCAAGAACCAGCTGCACCGTCATGCGGAAACTCGCCAGAAGGAGAAGCTTCGTCTGATCGATCTTCGCTTTCTTCATGATGACAAGAACAACAATAAGTAGAAGGTATATGAGGGCAAACTGCCAGATATTCATTTCCACAACGCCCATATCTAATTCCCCCTCTCGATGGTAATCACATTGTCGGCATAGTTTTCAGCCAGGATCGGATCGTGACTGACCACAATCATCGCCATATCATTCTGCCGAGTAAATTCACTCAGATTTTCCATCAGCACCTTGGATGTATTTCCGTCAAGAGCCGAGGTCGGCTCATCCATGAGGATGACTTTCGGCATGAGGGAAATACATATGGCGATATAGATTCTCTGCCTTTCCCCACCTGACATCTTCACGCAGGACTCCTCAAGAGAAAAGTCCGCATGACAGAGTTTAAGAAACTTCTTTATGGTTTCATCATCCGGTGCTGGAAGATCTCTATAGCTGTAATATTCATGAAAGTTTTCCCTTACTGTAAGATCAAAGAGATAGACGTTCTGTCCGATGAGAATCACTTCTCTTCTGAGCTCTATGGTATCCATCTCCAGTATATCTTTACCGTTATAGAGAATACTGCCCTCATCTGGGCTGAGACTTCCGTTAAGAAGTTTCAAGAGCGTGCTTTTACCAGCACCGCTTGCACCCTTTATGAAGGTCACTCCCCTTCTTCTGATTTCAAGTTTCGGATATTCAAGAATGCCTCCGAATTTAGGCTGATTGATTATAAATACATTCTCCATTTCTTTCCTCACTAAGTTTATTTTCGCACATTCTACATCTATTCTAGCACTGTTTCATTCCATCGTGTCCTTAAAGAGACGGTCCAATACAGAATAAAGCCGAAACTGATCGCTCCGGCTTTAAGTATAGACTAAAATTATTCAGTGATCTCCTCAAGAGGAAGCTCGCCGCTCAATGTGCTTTCAATTTCTTCATCCATCTCGATATCCTCAGGAAGAACCTTCGGCATTCTTCTCTTGTCCCTGTAGATTACTGGAGACGAGGCAAAGAACACTTCCTCTTCAAAAGCTGTTCGCTCCATGAGAAGCAGCTCTTTGGCGATGCTTGTCACATTACGCCTGAAGTCAGGTGAATGGATTCCCTCCACTGTTTCCCCTTTGGTCTTTCTGTAAAACGCATAGTTTTTCCACAGACTGTGGGTGATCTTTGATACCGTGGACGGCTTTCTCAAGGTTTCGAGGATCTCTTTTCTGATTTCCAAAACAGTTTCCTCTTCCACGATCTTGCCGAGATCCGCAAGTCTTCTGCCCATCTTCCTTGCCCATTCATCATCGATTTCCTGGCAAAGGAACTTCACCACATACCAGGCTCTGTAAAGATCATCCTTGGTGCTTAGCGGTAGGGTTTTGAACCAGTGAAAAGCGAGAAGCCTTCTTCTCCAGTCCCACCACTTGATCGGACTCTGAACATCAGTTGCCGGAATAAGAAACATTTCCTCTTCAAGAAGCATGGCACCGAAGATTCCAGGCGGATTTCCTCTTTTCTGCTTCTTCAGTGAAGTGCGGTAGACCCCACATGTAGGGCTTCCATCCATGTAGATGTATGCTGAGGCATTGGATCTTTTGAGGGTATCAAGGCAGGTTGTGCAGCCAAGTTTCACCTCTTCTGTGACATCTCTTCCTCTTCTGTTCTTGACCAGGGCCTCACCCAGCCAGACCATGGCACCGTCTCCTCCGGATAGATGAATAGGATCTCTTGGCACACCAAGACCCGCCATGGTTTCAGCACAGACCGGACACCAGTTGAAATCGGATTTTTCTCTGCCCAGATTTTCAAGCATATCCCATCCTTTATTGTTGTATCTTACAGGACTGCCCATACAGCAGGCACTGATTCCGATGGTGATTTTTTCATGAATGACGACATTTTTCTTTTCCATTTCATTCATTCCCCGTTTCATCTTTATTTTGCTCTGATCCGTTATTTTTATCAGTTGGCTTTTAAGGAGCAGAGAATCATTCGTCTTTGTATCGTAGTCTGATTTCTTCAAGTTCTTTGTCGATCATTTTCTGATCCAAGGATTCATAGGGTTTCTTCATAAGAATATTTCTCAGGTAACCGATGTGTTCCATTATGAACTGCCTGCTTCTTGAGTCGGCGCGTTCAAGAATATGCCTGTGGGCTTTGATTACTGCAAGCATGACATAAATATCTCCCTGACCGTAATGGATAATCTGGTTGAAGGTATCGGAGAGAATCATATCCAGATCATAGCTTTCACGGTAAAGTGCGGAAAGATTTTCTTCCTCTTCATCTCTTACCAGAATATAACCCACTTTCAGTGAAGCCAGTTCACGAAGAAGAAGTCCCAGGTCTCTTATGCACTGTATCGCGGTGTTGGGATCGTTTATCCCTGGAGACAGCGCTTTTAGCGCCACTTCTACAAGCTTCTGGATGGAGAAGCTGAAATCCTGTATTTCGGTTCGTCTCTCCCCGATATCAATAGCTTCACCGATCTGATCTTTCAGATTATCGTCCAGTGAACTGTTTCGGTCATAATAGATTTTCGCCACCGTATCCTCATCAGTCACAAACTGACCCGGAAGCTTGTCAAAGATGAGCAGAATCCTCTTTTCCTTTGCAATCTCAAAGAGCCTGTTGTAGTCAACTTCCTGAATGTAGCCACTCAAAGGACTCTTTATGCGAATCTTCACTTCGATATTGTCTATGGCCTCCCGATCATACGTCTCATAAGCCTCAACTTCTTTTCTGTACCCTTCAATGTCACGTCTTGCCTTATCATATAGTCTGTCGATGATGTTGCTCGCCTGAATGTACTTTCCAACATTATTGATATAGAGGATGAAGTTGATGAGCCCCACGACGATATAGAAAACCCCGAATGTTCCGGCAAGAATCCTGTAATCTGACAGTACATCGCGGATAAAAAGCAGAGATATGATGGAATACATAAACCCGCTCACAAATATCCCGAACGTTTTCATGGTGCTCTTCTGGGTCAGAAAATTTTCAACAACTCTTGGTGAGAACTGAGAAGAATACATGGTGAGGACCAGCATGGTCGTTGAAAAGGTAAAGGTCATGATGGTAATGAACGCACTGGCGATGATTGTGAGGACAGTCTTTGCAAGATCCGTGCTTGTTGTGAAAAGGTCCGGGATATAGGGAGAGAGATTGAAAAAAATTCTGGCATCGACAATGATTACCGCAACAGCCATAATCACTGCAAAAACCGTATAAACCACAGGATAGATCCAGATACTTCTTTTTATCCTGTAGATCAGCTTCTTCATCTCCATTACAATCCCTCCCCTTCATGAAGTGCAGCAGGTGAATTTTATGTTTTATATTCTTCTTTTCCAACAACTACTATTATGATATCATAATAATATTTACATATTATGGATAGTGTGGAACTTTTCTTAGAACTCCACCCAGCTGAAAGCATAATGAAAATGATCAGGACATTCAACATCCGGCGGATCAAGATAGGAGATTCTGCCTGGGATTCCTTTCTCGGTCGAGGCCATCTCAAAATGACAGGCTGCTATGCCTAAATCGATCTTCTGGATATCATAGGAAAATGCATCGCTGTATCCTGGTGTTTTAGCCTCATAGAAGTGCCAGACGCCTTCTTTCAGAAGAATTCTCCAGGGCTGCTTGTTGGAAGCTGACGGAGCAAGTCTCACCATTTCAAGGATTCTTTCATATTTATTCGCATTTTTTCCATCCACCGGTTCATTGAATGTATTCATGAAAAAAAGCTCACTCCAGGGTTTTCTCATATCTCCTTTGGCAATGAAACGCACAAGATTATCCGCAATACTTTTATTCTCTTTCGGATAACCTACGGGAGTGATGGCAGGAAAAAGATATCCTTCTTCAATATCCATGGCTTTTTTGAAATCTTCACGTTTAAAAGTTCCACCTAGCCAGCAGGTACCGATATCCTTGTCTGCGCAGTAGAGGATCAGTTTCTCCATTTCATATCCCACAGCTTCAACCTCAAGCGGTTCATCTTTTACTGCCGCTCCGATATAGTTCACTGTACCTTTTATGATGCCGTAGGTACCCAGCGCTTTTCTGTTTCCCTCTGTTTCAAGGAATGAGAACTTCACCTGTTTTCCGAAAGGGTTTGAAAGATCTCTCATATAGGCGAGGATGCCTTCCATATCTTCTTTGGTCAGTGGTTCTTCAAGGTATGTCCTTACTGACTTTCTCTTCTCGATGACAAGCTCTATGGGACTGTTGAATCTGTCTGTCATTTTAGCCACTCCTTATCGATTTACTTTTGCTTTTCGGTATTGTCTCGTATACGTTTCGCCATGAAGATATCGGGTTTTCCGAATCCGTTGGCATCTGGGATGACCCCTACAATCTTATACCCAATCTTCTCATAAAACTCGTAGGGATGGCGATTAAAATTCTGTATTTCCTCAATTTTTCTGAAGGTTTCTTCAAAGAGATCCGTATCACTGAGACTTGTCTGTGATTTCTCATCATCCGTTCCAAGATAGATGGTGATTCCACCACGTATAAAGATCTCTTTTTCAAGTTCCTTGACCAGTTTTTCTCCTATGCCAAGTCCACGATACTTCTCATCCACTACAAGCGGATGAAGTTTCCATCCTGTATGGCCATATTGAGGTATTGCACCGATAAATCCGGCGAGCTCTCCGTTATAGACCGCTTTTAATGAGACTCTGTCCTTTTCCAGACACCTTTTCACCTCTTCCTCTGCATCTTCACTGTAAGCCTGCGGAAACGCGGACGCAAGAAGTATTTCAAGCACCTTGCGGTGCACTTCGTCTTCTTCATTCAGATACTCAATAATCAGCTTATCCATAGATTCCTCCAATAATATTGCCCCAAGCAGTACTGCCTCATATCGCACAGCTTAATCAACTGGGGCTAAGACTTTTCAACATACTCTTTCAGCTTTCTGACTACGCTCTCATCAGCGCTTCTGTCCGTATATCTGTGTTCAGCATAGATATTTCTGATTTCCTCATTGTGTTCATGTACTCTTTCGCCTTTATCACGAACAGTCAGAGAAGTATCATATTTTTCAAGCTTCACCTTTCCTGCCAGATTCTGAAGGTAAATTCTGTAGTAGTAACGGATCTGTTCCCGATATTCAGTCGGATACTTTTCTCTTCTTTTTCTTCTGCCGGAATCTTTTTCATTCATGATGAACTCGCGCACTTCTTCATAAGGAAGCTCCTCGTTTCTTTTCCCTCGTCTTCCTCTGATGAACTTCACCAAAACATAGACGATGATGAGAATCATCAGAATGGAAAAAAGATTTTCCATAAGCGGTGAGCTCTGGATTTCAGCGACAGTCTCCTCAAATGATTCTCCAAAGCCTTCCGGCGGAGCAGCATTTTCAGGATTCTGGTTCTTTGGAAGATTTTTGATGAAGCTTATAAGCTTCTCGTAGAAAAAGAAGACAACCGAAGCAATCAGATACAGCGCTTTAAAGAAGATATCCGAAAATATTCCCGAGAAAGATCTGAAACCCACAAGAAAAACATTTCTGAACTCTTCAATACTTGCCGCAATCGAAAGGACTGATGTTAATCCAAGGTAAAACAGGATATTTCTTCTGTTTCTGTTCTCGTCAAGCCCCGCCTGTCGATGTCTTATAGAGGTAGTGAGAATGATCGTCACAAAAAAATAGAGCAGCATAAAAGGCAGCGCGGCAAGGATCATCCCTCTCCATGATTCTCTCCATATCCCCAGAAGAGCGCTTAGAATCATGAAAACATAGGAGATCTTAAGTCTTAGCGAAACATCTTCCGGATAAAGAGTCCCCATCTTTCTGTAAAAGTATAGGGTGAAAATCACAGAATAGATCACTGTGAAAAATGCATTTTCCTGGGTCACTTCCGTAAAGTAAGGCAGGAAAAACAGTGTGCCCATGAAAAGTGCACCAAAGCGTCCTTCGACTTTCTTCCAGAGAAAGAGTGCAGAAACTGCCATGACATAGACAAGCAGAATCACACCTTTTACCTGAGGGACTTCAAAGAGAACGATGAGCACGGAAAAAGTGAGTGAAACGATGGAAAAGAGTTCAAGTAGCATCATTTCCAAAAATATCCACCCCCTTATAGATTTCAATAGACTTCGGCAGTTTATCCAGATGATCTCCTTGGGCGGTAATGATTACGGTTTTGCCGAAGGATCTGGAAAACTCTTTAAGCGGACGGATATACTCAGGAAGTATTCTCGGAGTAATCAGAATGAACGTCTGAAACATGCCTCTGTTTCTTGCTATGCCTTTCAGTCCATCTTCAAGAGGCATGGATATGATTGTGTTCATCTTCCCCAGAATTTCAAGATATTTACGAAGGTTTTCCCTTGCAAGTCCCGGCGGGTAGTAATACCCCCTCTGACTTCCCGATGGGTTAAAGGCATTGGAGGCAAATCCATAGGAAATCTTCTCTTTTGAAAGCTCTTCCATGACAGATCTTGCCAATACGATGGCTTCCTCGATGGCATCGACCTGAGGATCCTGCCAGAAGGGTTTTGTACTTTCAATATTCAGGTACACCAGAGCACTTTTCTCTTGGGTGAAATCAAACTGTTTTACCATAAGTTTATCGTGCCTAAGAGACGATGCCCAGTGAATATGGCGTTGGGATTCACTGCCTGTATACTCTCTTATCCCGCGGATCATAAGCGGATCATCAATGATCCATCTTCTGACAGAAAACGGTCCATACAGCCCTGCGTAAGGCAGGATCACTTCCTTCAGTTTCTTCTGGAGAGGAAGGATGACCACAGGGATTTTTAGCGGCACCTCCAGATATCTCTGATGAAATCCCAGAAGATCACCGATCTTAAGAGATGTTTCTTCGATATACCACAATCCTCTCTTATTTCCATACAAATGATAAGTTCTCTTCACTCTCTGAAAAGGCAGAAGAAAAAGACTGTAGCTGTTCACTTCCACTGAAAGGGACTTATCGTAGTACTCATCTACCCTTAGAAAAGGAACCGACACGATCTTTCTGTTCTCGATGACAGGTGTCATGATGATCTCTTCACCGATCTCATAGACCTTCTTATCGGTTTTCGTGCTGTAGTTGAGATGACCTGCACTGAAACTGTAGAGGAGTTCATTGATGACGAGTGTCAGGATGAGAAGGCCAAGAAACACCCAGATCATCAGCTCTCCTCCAGATTTTCTAGAGGCACAGGTATCTGCTTTATGATCATCCTTATTCTCTCAACGGTATCCTCTATGCTGTTTCCGTCATCCAGCAGTATTCTGTGATTTAAGGTATGAACAGCCATCGCCTGTATGTCCTCAGGAAGGATGAAGTCTCGTCCTTCAAGGGCGGCTTTCACTTGGGACGCGCGATATAGTGCAATGGACCCTCTTGGACTTACCCCAAGACTGATTTCATCTGATTCTCTTGTCGCCCTGACAAGATCAAGGAGATAATCCATGACTTCGGTGCTGATTTGCACCTTGCAGATTTCTTCCATGATCTGACTGATATCCTCTTCCCGGATTACTGACTCCAGATGCTCAAGCACCTTTCCTACCGTATTCAGTAGGATGATTCTTTCTTCTTCCTTGGTCGGATAACCCAGCCTGATTCTCATAAGAAACCTGTCCATCTGAGCTTCAGGCAGAGGGAATGTGCCGTAAGACTCCACCGGATTCTGCGTGGCCAGAACCATAAACGGTTTTTTCAGTTTCCTTGTTGTTCCATCTACGGTGATCTGTCTCTCTTCCATGGCTTCAAGTAGTGCAGCCTGTGTTCTTGGCGTTGCACGGTTGATCTCATCTGCAAGAATAATGTTCGAAAACAGCGGACCCTCCCTGAACTCAAAATCCTTCTCCTTCTGATTGTAGAAACTGACACCTGTAATATCACCAGGAAGAAGATCGGGGGTAAACTGTATTCTTTTAAACGGTAGATCCAGAGTCTTCGAGAAAGACCTCACCATCACGGTCTTGCCCATACCTGGAAGATCTTCCAGAAGGATATGCCCTTCCGCCAGAAATGCAATGAGAAGAAGCTCTATCTCCTCATTTTTCCCGATAATCACCTTCCCTACATTTTCAATCACTTTTCTTTTAAATCCCACAATATGTTCCATGATTCCTCGCTTTCAGCCGTCAAGCTGATCTGTTATTTTCCGTTCATTTCAGAACGTTCTGTTATTGTTTAATTTTATCTTAATATTGAGGCTTTTGGAATGGACATTCACATCTATATGCTAAGATTCTATGAAAATACTATATATGGAAACCAGGCTTTGTTTCAGAGTGCTCATTATCGATTAAAAATGATAAAGATTACTTAAAAACAGCCAAAATCCCGAAGAAGTTCGGGGTTTATTAGGGAAAGAATCCGATATAATAAAATGACGAGAACTTTACACTGTTTGATGAATGATTCAGAGGATCCATATAAGGGGAGAAAATAAATTGAAAAACAGCAAAATCTTTCTGATATCCATGTTGATCCTGTCACTGATGTTCATTCTGTTTCTCTCTGGTAACGGGTTTAAAGATAAACCCGCCTTATCCTTCTCCAGTGACTATGAACACAACTATTTTGTCATCAAGGAAAAAGTGCAGAAGAAGTACTCTCTTGAAAGCAGGCACATCAAAATGATTTCCACAGATACCATAGATGACATCTCTTTTGTTCTCTTCACATTCATGGATGATGACTACTGCTATATCGGAGATCTGTCCTATACCTCCGACTCTGAAACGGAAACGAAAATCCAGCCTGATATGATCATTTCGCTTACTGTGCATCCGGTCAATGACAGTGATACCCCCTTTACTGTCAGAAAAAGTATGATTACTGAAAATCAGAAGGATTACTGCTTCTATTATGGATGGATCAACAATATGCACATTGATGAAATTGATTTCGACTTTTCCGATCAGTCTGTAAACGTAGATACACAGGGTAAGAAGTATTATTCTCTTCTGAGAAACAGTAACCAGAAAACCGATAAAATAGCAGCCTTTGATCTGAAACATTCAATCATTCATGAATTTATAAACTGAGATCATTAAGATGATCTCGGCACAGCATAAACCCTTACTGTTCTTGCTATAAGATCAGTAAGGGTTTTATTTTATAAGAAATTCCTCTATAGAAACTTCACTAGAAGAACAATCATTCCATCATATAGACCATGAGCTATGATGAGTGATATGATCGTGCAGCTCTTTATCTTCTCTCTGAAATAGCAGAACATCATCCCCATGCAGAACGTCATGATGATCTGAAGGACATTTCCGTTAAAGACATGAAAGAACCCGAAAAGAATTGAGGAAAGTATAATGGCAGTGCTGCGGGATCCGCTAAGGAGAACAATCTTATTGAAAATGTAACCTCGAAAGACAAGTTCTTCAGCAAGAGCAACCCCTATGATGGAATATATAAATTCAAAGACAAACTGCCAGGGCATAGTATAGGAGGTGCTGCCCACCATATACTCTAATCCCAAAAGTATGGGTATCAAAATAAGAACTACAGTCATAGCCAAAGCCAGAATAATACCTGTTTGTATCTGACGCCAGAGCTTTATCTCTGAAATGAAAAAATCGCTGAGTTTCTCACGATTTCTTTTCATGAGCATAAGTGGGACAAGAAAGATTCCCCACTGTGAAACAATCATTACCGCCATTCACGGTATAAGTGGGATGTCCCTTAGGATATTCTGATTGAACAGAACAAGTCCGTATAGAGATATAAAAACACCGATGACTGCTATAATCAACCTGACCCTCTCTTTAGAAAGATTATCTGATTTTTCTTCTATTTTGCGATCATTTCTGATCATGGCCTTCTCCTCCGATACTTTAAAATATATAGAATTTACCGGTTTAATATATACTCTAATTTATTATATTACAAACTTTTGTCTTCGACTGCTATATCTTTAATCATCTTCAATCAGTCTGTCAGAAAATATCTTGTCATGATCGCACCAAAACCAAGAACAATAATGATGAGTATATTCATCATGAACAGTTCCATCTTGAATATATTGTGATCAATCTCCTCTATATCACCATCCTGCAGTCTGTATTCCTCGGTTATTTCATTTCCCTGCAGATCGTAAAGAGATGAACCTGTGAGGAAGTGATTATAGATTTCATGCTCTGCTGTATCCATAAGAAGATTCGTAAGTTCTGATTCTTTTAAAATCAGCAGGAACTGCTGATTTTTGACATTGAATTTTACAGGCTGTATCACACGATGATCGGATAAATAACCCGGACTTGTGTAAGTGCTGAAATCCAGTGCATACTGGCTCACTTCTGACGGCAGATTGTATCCGCTTACGGCAATATAGTTCTCATCCTTCAGTTTAAGACGATAATACTCTACCACCGCCTGGTACTCCGAGGATTGGATATTTGCCTGGACGATCCGGTATTTCTGATTCATACCTCTGACAAACTTAGCAACTCCATTTACAGATTCACGTTCTTCATCTTTAAATGAAGCAATGAGGATGCCGTCGATTTCTCTGGTTTCCAGCACATAGGCCTCAATGTCATCTCCTACCCATTTTATATATTCTGTAATTCCATGGGAGAGATCAGCTTTATCAATTGTATACTTGTATTCGCTCCCGTAAATCATATATGAAGCAAGAAGTGCGAGAATGATACTCACAGCCGCTGCTATAAGCTTTGTTCTTTTCACTTTCTTTAGAAAGTGAAGCTCGATTACAGGAAGTTTCTTTGGGGATTCGATTTCTGCCTTCATCTGATTATGAATCAACAGGCAATTCTCGCAGCTTGAAAGATGTTCTTCCACGATTCTATCAGTCTCGCCACTGGTCATGTTTTCTAAATAATTTGGTAAAAGATCCTGGACCATACTGCATTTTACTTCATACTTCATTCTCTTTCCTCCTCACTCATCAGTTTCTGCTTTCCTCTGTAGAAAATCACTCTAGCCCAAGTCTCATTTCTCATCATAATCTCACCGATTTCACGGAAACTGAGTTCTCCCGTTAGTCTGAGATAGATCACTTCACGCGTTTTCTCATCCAGATGCCTGATCTTCTGGTAGAGAGCGATCTTTATATCCGATTCTATGACAGATTCCTGGAGATTCTCTGAGGAAGGTATAAGATCAGACATCTCTTCTACAAAGCCTTCTGTGAATCTGTTTCTTCTTTTATATTCCTTATACCAGAGATGCTTTGCAATCTGGCAGAGCCAGACAGACACCTTGCTTTCTCCTCTAAAACGATCAAAAGTCTTAACGGCCTGATAGAAGGTTTCCTGAGTCAGTTCCTCTGAGACATCCGCATCCTGCGTAAGGGTAAACAGGTATTTATACACAGTCTGAAAATATTCACTGTAAATCTTATCAATGCCCTTCACTCAATCACCTCCTACTAATATGTGTCTCAATTCTTTCATTCGTTACAGAAATTAAATAAATTATCTCTCCATAACAATATACCACTGTCTGGTTAGTTATGATAATTGATAATGAATACATATCATTGAAGTTATTTTCAAGCAAAGATCGATCAAGAAGAATTCAGAAGGAACCAAGGACGGTAAGGTTCTTCTCATCATCCACTTCGTGGTGCCTTAGTACATGCTTGCATTCATCCGGGAAGCGAACACTTCCCGGTCTGTGACTGAAGTATTCAACGTTCTATTCGAAGAACTTGGTCTAGAGGATTTTAAGGAGATATTTTCCGTGCTGTTTGGAGACAATGGCAGCGAGTTTTCCAAGCCCTCAACCATTGAATATACACCGGACGGAATTCTTCGTTCTCGTGTGTTCTTCTATGATCCCCATGCACCATACCAGAAAGGCGCAGCAGAAAACAATCACACTCTCCTTCGTCGGATCATCCCGAAAGGGACTTCGTTCGACGGATTTAATCAGGAACACATTACACTATTAATGAATCCCGTGAACTCCTACATCCGGAAAAACCTGGGAGACAAGTCTCCCTACGAAGCATTTACGGATATCTACGGAGATGATTTCGTAAAGAAGATGGGTGCAGAACTTATCTCACCCGATAAAGTCATAATGCACCCATCTCTACTTAAATAATATTGACCAGAGGCATCATCTGCATCTGATTATCGCACAAGAACACGGGGTGGAATTTACTCTTGCAAAAAGTTAGCGAAATTCGACCTTCGGTTTCCCATACCCAAAAAGACTCAGTTTTGTGCTGCTGATCAGATATATTGTACTACTAAACTGGCCATATTGGATAGAACAAACAAAAGAAAAAACCACTGAAATCAGGCCATCTCTCGATTCCGACTTCAGTGGAAGTTACTATTACAAACTGGAAGTTACTTTTTCAATTGACCTTAATTTGTTAAAGTATTTTTGTTTCAGTTAATATATTATAAATAAGTCTTTAATTAAACTTGATATTTATCTATAACTAATATAATATTATAATATTTTGTCCGCTTTTCTTTATCCCATATATTCAACTTGATGTAACAACCTGTTCAAGAGTAACCGCTCTGACATGCTACATCGATTAAAGTAACTTATCTATCTGGTCCATAGAACAGCATATCATTTCACTACAAAAAAAGACCTGCACATTAAATCATTAATCCACTGCGCTGGTCCTCTCATCACCTTATTCCATTAGGCTAAAAATGAGACTCAGTATATTTCATGAAATTATCCAGAATTGCCTGCCATCCGCTCCTCTGCTCCTCTATGGAATGAGAATCTTCCGCTTCGAAGGTCTGTACAACTTCAATCTGATCACCTTGTCGTGTAAAAACAGCATCCACTTTTCTGCCGTCATCCAAAGTGTAGGCAATATGATCTAAAGGCTCAATTTCATCAAACTTGCCGGTAAAATCAAATCCGTAGCTTCCATCCTTGGCTTCCATCCTATATAGGAATTTTCCCCCCACATTCAGATCATTTTCTGCATGGGGCGAGTGCCAGTCATCTGATGCGCTGTTCCATTTCATGATATGTTCCGGATTCGTATAAGAATTCCAGACAGCTTCTTGAGAAGCTTTGACAATGGACCTTATTTCGATTTTTTCTTTGCCATTTTTCATTTTACATGTGTCCTCCTTCGGGAAATCCTCCCATTTCTTTGCACAGATTATACTGTTAAAATTTATCAAATTCCATGACTATGAATGAAAATTCATATAATCAAAAGAATAGTAACAGACCAATCTGACATAGGGACCGTAATGAAATATCTTTTTTCGATATACTTTCTTCCCCAAGGAATCCCGGATTTTTCTCGCTTCTCATTTAGGAACAACATATATAACATTTCAAACCCAAATATCGTTCAATTCTGTGATGATGTAAATGCATATGTTAATAAATCAATGATATTAAATATTAAGTCATAACAATATGCAAACACTTGTAAACAATACACTTATATTGTTGACGATTAAATCTTGTGCAACATATAATGAGTACAGGAACGAATAACATGTTCCATAAAGAAACAGACAGGAGGAAATTTTATGCCAGAAGTAAGCAATATTATTGTTTGGTTAATTTTAGGTGGACTGTCCGGATGGATAGCGAGCATAATCGCAGGAAAGAATGCAAGCATGGGGCTTGTTGCAAATATCATCGTAGGAATCATCGGTGCTTTCATCGGTGGATGGATTGCGGGACTGCTTGGACTCGGACCTGCAACGGGCCTTAATATCTGGAGCTTTATTGTATCCATTATCGGTGCCTTGGTACTGTTATGGATCATAGGACTTGTGAGAAAAAGGTAATCATATACATCATGAAAAGAGCTTAGATGAAAAATCTAAGCTCTTTTTGCAGGTCTTTTTTTCGGTTTCCCAGTTTAAAACATTGAAAATCTATAAACAAGATGCGTTCTTCCTTCGGGAAGTGCAGACTGCTCTATTCTCTCAAGTCTGAGGTCCTCTTTCCCCATGTTTTCAAAGGGTCTGAAACCTTCTCCAAGGAAAATCGGCAGAATATCCACCTGAAGCTCATCAGCTAGTCTTTCCTTCAGGCAAAGCTCTGTTGTAAGTGCGCTCCCAATGATGTTCACATCTTTATCCCCAGCAGCTTCTTTTGCGAGTCTTACCGCTTCTGCAATTCCCTTCGTCACAAAGGTAAATGAGATGCGATCAGTTTCCTTCGGATTCCTTGAGGGCATATTATCCGTAAAGATGAATATCGGCACCTGGTACTCATAGTGATCAGCATAGAGATCAGGATCCTCTGCCATCTCAAATTCTTTTTTCGACATCACAACAGATCCTGTATTTTTTATGGAATCACGCATGTACTCCGTATCTGATAGTGAACCTAGGTCAGGATAAAGCGCATTGACACTTCCATTCATATCTTCAGCGAATCCATCCAGCGAAATCGTTACACCTAGTATGATTTTTCCCATACAAATCACTCCAATCTAAAGTGTTATCTGTTCAGTCATCATAAACCTTCTTCGAGTACAGATTAATTTCACAGTTTCGAAATCTCCACAGCATGAATCCTTATCATGGCCCGATCAGTACCCTTTAATCACAATGATTTCACCCTCATCTTCAGAAGGTTCCTGAAAATGATCAAAGTATAATGAAGCCATTTCTTCAGTAAGTCGAATTTCATTTTTATGATTCCCACTTCTCTTTCGAATTCTATCCATAGCAGTTTCTTTTGGTACCTTGATATAACATATTATGGGCTTTATTCCATATTCACTCAATAAGCTGATGTATTCACTTCTCATTGCAATAGACCAGAAAGAATAATCCAGTACGATATCCGCATTCATTTCTATAAGAGAAATCAGTTTACGGTCTAGAACATCCTTGATTTCTTGAGCGATATTCTCTGGCAGCGGATGATCCGTAATCCCCCTATTGAAGGATTCATCATCATAAGAAAGAATGATCCTTCCCTCTTTTTCCAGTTTCCTTGCATAAGCTGATTTCCCTGACCCCGCCGGACCGCACATCATAATGACCTTGCTTTTTGAGAACTTGTTTGTCCTGTCAATCAACACTTTTCCTCCTCTGCCTGGTTCCAGGTCTTACATCTGAAGATCTCTACTCTCTGCTGTCCTCAAAAGAACAGGCGTAATCTATATATCCTGAAGTGTCAGTGAAACCGAAGACTCGCGGCTAAATGAGGCTTTATGATCTTTTTTATAATGATACATCTGATCGTCGGCTTCTTTAAGGACTTTATTGAAATCCAGATGATCTCCTCCATGAAAAACACTAAACCCATAGGAAACCGAGGGAATCAGAATATCATTCTCCCGCATTTCTTTGAGTTTATCTGTCATTTTTCTGATGTGAAGCTCAATTTTCTCCTTATCCGTTTCTGTACTTAAAACTGAAAATTCATCTCCACCGAATCGATAGCATGTATAAGGCTTCGTAAAGGAATCTCTTATGACAGCTGCTACATGCTGAATGACTTTATCACCGAAATCGTGCCCGTAGGTATCATTGACGTTTTTAAAATCGTTGATATCAAGGATAATGACGGAAAAAGGTTTTGTTCGGATCATATCCTTTGCGGCTTTATCAAAAGCTGCACGGTTATAAAGACTGGTCAGTGTATCAAAGCTTGCGTCAAATTCGGACAGAAGCAGAAAATAGAGAAACAGTGCTAAGGTCACGCAGTGCCAGGATGTATAGGCTCGAGGCTCGATAAGCTGAATGCTTGTACCGAAAATCGTAAAAAGAGATATGCCAAGAAGTTTCTTCATGATGGGATAGTTATATTTTCTCCCGACATCCAGTGTACTGATGACAAGAAGAATGAAGTTGATGATATAAACCGCAATAAAGAGGATAAAAAAGTCACCTCTGTGGTACTCGTTTACGGCATCAACATAAAAAATGATCCGAAATAGTGGGGATAATACCGCTGCAGCTAAATTGACAAGGGTTGGCAGCAACAGATATCTGTGTGTTTTAAGAATTCTTCTGTCAAAAATAAAAGTGATGACCAGCGGAATCACTGGTGTAAGTGCAAATCCTATGACATTACTGATGATATTGACGTTTCGCAGATCTAAATTCCCACTGCCTGCCAGAATCGTTCCGGCTTCAGACACAATGATGATCACCGTTAGAACAATTCCCATGAGAAGAGGCTTCTTTCTCTCCTTGTTCAGTGCTGTACTGGAACTCAGAAGTCCAATCAGGCAAATCAGTGCCGCTATGTCAATGATATATGTTGTAAGATACATTCGCCTGTCTCCCTTCATGTTCATCAGATGTCAATTTCCATCATACACTCCTGCACATCAGAGAATGTGCCAGAAAAGTATCATTTCCTTAGAATAATTTGACATTATGCTCAGCGATTCTCAAGTGCTTATGGAATCTCATACTTATTCTTTATATACTGATATTCATATCTCACTAATTATATATGCACGTCTTTTTTCAGTCAATTTAAATAAAATCAGTCAATCTTTACGGCATGATGAAAGCATCACTTTCATAAAAGGCTATGATGTCTTCAAGTGGCTTATCGAAACTTTCATTTATACTTGGCGGTCCGCAATGTTTCGGCAAAAGATATGATAGGCTTTATTTCCTTTTTGGCGACAAAGCTGGTCGGATGTGTAAAGCCACCCAGAATGGCCTTCTCCTCTCCACTTTTGCTCTTTTTCTTCTCCATCACCCATCGGAATACATTCAGCATCCTTTTCGGTATTCCTTTCACTTTTGAAAAATCCACGCCTCCAGGCAGATAAAAGAATTTATGAAACCTCAGCTGCTCTTCACTGAAGTTTCTTTTTCTGATCACATCGATATCTTTCTCGTTATTATTATTGCCACCACAAGCGAAGATAATGATCGGTTCTTCTTTAAACCACTTCAGAACTTTTCTGTTTTTGTTCATTTTGCCCATATATACACCGGTACCGAAGATGATATTATCATAAATACCGATTTCTGATCTTTTAAATTCTGAAAGGTCTCTTAACTCCCAATCCAATTCTTCAGCAATCCATTCTGCGTACTGGAAGGTATTTCCATATCTCGTTTTGTATAGAACGATATTCTTCATCGCCACTTTCCTTTCCTTATAGATTCATAGCTGATTTACAAGTCTTCAGGATCGAGAACACATTGACCCTCTATTATGGAATCTGCTATCTGTCTCTATCTAAACCCGTCATCTGCTTGCTGAGCTTCCAGATGATTTTCTGTTTGTTCCTGTCCAGGGCATGTTCTGCCACTTTTTCTTCAATGGTAAGATTGAAGTACTTACCGCTGGTCTCCCTCAGTTCACTGGCTGAAGCAAGATAATAGACTGCGTCGCCTGATATTTTTGCATCCTTCAGAAAGTGCCATGTAACATGGTGAAGAAACCACCTGTATAGTCTTCCGTTATTGTTCCCGATATTCGTTCTCACACCTCCGGGATGCATGGCATTTATTGTGACTCCTGTAGAATCAAGTTCTTCAGCCAACTGCCATACGGTAAGAAGCTGAGCGGTTTTTGAAGCACCATACCCTCTAAGTCCGGTATATCTTCTTCTGTTCCAGTTGATGTCTTCTTCATGCACCGTGCTGAATCGATGTCCTTCTGAATTGATCTGTATGATTCTTGATGGAGAAGAATCTGTCATTTTCGTCAGAAGCAGCTTCGTAAATAGAAATGAAGCCAGGTGATTGATACAGAAAACAAGCTCTACACCATCATTATTGAGAACTCTTTTCGTAGAATGTATCCCTGCACTATTGATCAGAACATCGATTCTGGGATACTGTTCATTAATTGCGTGAGCCGCTTTTTCCACCTGTCTTAAATCGGAAAAATCAGCTATGAAGTAATCGACACGGACGGAATACTTTTTCTCTATCTCGTCTTTTATGGCAATAGCCTTCTTCTGGTTTCTGATCACCATAACAATATCCGCACCACCGGCTGCTAAGGCTTTCATCGATTCATATCCTACACCGGAACTTGCCCCGGTGATCACGCAAAGCTTGCCGGTCATGGACTCCTCACTGTGCTTCTGCTCTGCTCTGCCGTTTCTGATGAACATCAGCTGTTCAGGCAATCTAATCATATCAACACATCTCCCTAACCGAAAAATTTCTTCATAAATCTTCGATAGACGGGTCTCACAATAGGAATACCATCATAGATATCCCCCCAAAGGTCATAGTAATCTCTCTGCTCGATGATGAGTCCTTCGTCATTGAATGTCAGTCTTGTCGATCCATAAATCGGTTTATTCGGAAATCTTCGAAATGACATTGTCATCTTCCACTCCATCATCACTACCTTATCTGTTTTCACAATATTGAAGATTTCCATGCTCAGACTTTTACACCGCTTTGCAAGTCGGTTGCACATTTCAAGAAATTCATCTTTTCCTTCAATTCTCTGAATTGAATCCTGGAAAACAATATTATCGTGGTAGTATGAGAAAATATGAGACCAGCCTGGCTTTCCGACCTCGTTGTATGTTCGTGACCACAGCTCTTTAATCTCTTTTATGGATAGTGTAGTGTCAGCACTTCCCCTTTCCATGATTCCCCCCAGTAATTGTTAGATTTTTTCAAATATTCTATCTTCATGTTATCACACCTTTTTCAGAATAATCAACATGAATAAAGTCATGCTGTCACAATATGTCATCCTGCTGAAAATTCAACAGGTTAAGGGATGGCTGAAGGATACCACCGGTTATTCATCAGCATGTATAAACAGGAACCAGACCCTGAATCAGCAAACAAAAACAGTGACTATGATTTAACTTTCTTAGTTAATTCATAGTCACTGCACTAATACTTTATGCGTTTAAATCTCTGTCTATATAGAAATTGGCACCGGATATTACTATCGCTCCTCCGATGAAGTTACCAAGTGCAACAACAACAAAACTTATGAGAATTCCTGCTACGGTAACATCTCCCCCGTTCACAAATGCCATCATCAGATAGAACATGTTGGCCACGATATGTTCTGTACCGCTCAGTACAAACAGTGCAATCGGAAACCAAACCGCCAGTATCTTTCCTTCAACCGTTTTTGCGCTATATGCCATCATAACGCCGCTGCAGACGATTATGTTGCATAGTACCGCACTGATGAACATCTGACCGATAGGCATTGTGGTTTTTGCTACTGCGCTGCTGATCACAATTTCCAGCATATGCTCACTGAAAATCCCTGCTCCGGTGCTTAAAAATGCAATAACAACTGCACCGACCAGATTTGCACCTAGTACTGTTAATAGCATTTTCATAAATCTGCCCAGCCTGATCGTTCTTCTGTAAACACCTAGAATGCCCATACAGTCACTTGTAAACAGTTCACTGCCTAAAAGTAGAATTGCGATAATACCTGTCGGAAATATGAGTGCGCCAAGGAACTTGCCTAATCCCGGATCCGCTGTATATGCGACCAGTTTAAAATAACCTATTGCACCGAGCGCGATAAACATTCCCGCCATTATCCCTTGTAACACAAGTGCTCTGAACTTCTTTTCAGTCTTGGCTTTTCCCGCCACGACGATATAATCGATAATTTCATCAAAAGTTTTCATGACTTCCCCCGCTTAATATTAATAATTGCCAACCGTAATATTAACATATTTCCAAACAATGTACAATCAATTAATAAAGCATAAATAAGTTCATAATTTAAGCATTGAGACTTCTTCCTCTGCATGAAAAAGAAGACCCCTTGAGGTCTTCAAAATTGATCGTTCATCGCAGGCAGTTCCCGATGTACCCAAACATTTCCCGAAATTCCACAGAGAAAATCAATGTTTATCTGAAACAGATCTCAGTCGGATTCATGATGATGATGATGATACAGGTCATTAATCTGTAATTCTATTTCCGTTCTGATCTTACTCTATAATATATTCTTCTGGCTGTAAGTGTAACTCCGACAAGGAATACTGCAGATAGGAAGATCATTGCAGCTGGCCAGATGCCGAAGGCATCTTTGATTGTTGAGCTGTTGTTTTGCAGGTTAGGGACGATAAAGAACAACCAGCCGATGAATATGATTGGGATGATGTGAGGCGTAAGACGAAGATAATATTTCCATGCAGGCTTATTTTTTCTTCTCTCTCCCCATTTCTCACTTCTAAGTATCCCTCTTATCCCCAGAAGGATGTAAAGAATCGTCAGGAGACCTATGACGTAATCTATAATTATCGGTATGGGCATTTTTCCTTCGGGAAGCCGCCCCTTCAGTCAGCTGAATAATTCCTGAACTGATTTCATATGAATGTTCTAAAGTCGATGTGAAGCAGTTCAGAATAACCGCTACAGCATATCCGCTTGAAGGGACCAGATCCTGTTGTGCCTGAACTGTAGATAATGCACCACTATACGAGATACGTGCGGGTTTAACATGGGGAGAACTTAGAGACCATCCAAGTCCATATCTTGAACTTCCAGGTTGAGCTGAATAAGATTCATCCAGCAGAGCTTCTGAAATAAGTCTTTCTCCCTCTGCATTCATCCCTATGTTCATATGCATGGAAAGCCATTTCCCCATATCAGATGCTGTAGTTATCACACCTCCGGCACCGGCATACATCTGTTCTAGCTCAGTCCAAGGAAATGCCGTGCCGAAAGCTGTTAAAAATCCCTGAGACAAACCTTCAACCTCATCACTTGTGTTGATCGTGGATAAGGTTTCATTCATCCCAAGAGGAATAAATATATTCTGCTTAAGATAATCCTCAAAAGGCAGACCGCTGATCACTTCAACAAGTCTTGCCAGAACCCAGTAATTGGGATTGCTGTAGTTATACTTTTCTCCAGGATTCCACATCAGTTTCCAGCCCTCTAGCCGTCTTATCCCTTCTTCTATACTCTTTGCAGATGGCACTATTGTCGGATTAGGGATTCCTGATGTATGACTAATCAGCTGTCTTATGGTGATTTCCCGGAATCTGACATCATTCATTGTAAGCTCCGGTAAATGAGCGGCAACAGTATCATCCAGTCTGATCTTCCCTTCATCAACCAGCTGGAGCACTGAAAAAGCTGTAAAGGATTTTGATGCAGACCCGACCCTCATCAGAGAATTTTCTGTCAATGCATTACCTTCTGCATCATGTCCATATCCTTTTTCATGAATGATCTTGCCGTCCTTTACGATGACAACTGAAGCACCGGGCAATCCATTACGGTCTATATAGGTCTTTACATATCTATCTACCGCATCAGAATCAGGGACTGTATCAGCCTTTATCTCCAAAGGATTCATCAGCAATACTACGATACATGAAAATATAAGGATTCTATTCAGTAATTTCTTATACATTTTAATTTGCGCACCCCTCTATATTGAGTATCTAAGAGTACCTCAGACAAATTAAAATCAGATAAATAATCTATAAATATACTTTAATGAATCTCTACCTATAGTGCCACCTATTCTGACAGATGAAAAAGCTTGCGATTAAGCGATAGAAGCGGAGAAAATACTAAGCTGATCAGAAGATCCTCACTGTCCTACAGATATGTGTTATTAAATCATGCTTCATAATGGATGATTATGAGGATAACTGTAAGGTAAAAAAGACTCAGCATTGAGTCTTCTTTTACCAATAACAAATCAATATATCCGATCAGCTTCTCTTTTTAGATTCAGCTTTAAACATAAAACTTTTCTATTCATCAGCATCTTCTCTGAATTTATCGTCTATCTGCTTCTGTCTTTTCCTATTCATGATATGAAGCATCTGAAATCCGAGGAAAGAAACCAGTGAACCTGAAAGAAAAGTGATCACTCCCACCAATAGAATACCAGGGGCTCCACCCATTTTATCCAAACCATAATTAATGGAATTCAGGGTGGTCGTGACTGATGATATGGTGAGACCACATACCAGACTGTTTATGATCACCATTCTCTGGCCGTTGGAACTTTCCCCGAAAAGATTATGTCCCACCACTATATTTCTTACTACAACATATACTGCAGCCACCATAAAAAGTATGAGCTCCGCTGCGTACTGTGTAAAAGGCGCTTCAAAAACAAACTGCTGTATCAGTATCGATACGATCAGCCCGAAATAAATGATCCCAAATGCATCACTACCGATTTTTCTTTTCTGAAAAACAATTCTCTCATCCTGTATATCCGCTTTTTTCATTCCTCTTCCTCCCAGAACAAATCATTCAGTGTCTTTCCCAGTGCTTTGCAGATTGCAAGGCAAAGATTAAGCGTCGGATTATAATCGCCCGCTTCAATCAGTCCGATCGTCTGTCTTGTGACCCCGACCTTCTTCGCCAGATCTTCCTGTTTGAGATCACATTCCATACGTGCTATTTTCATGCGTTTATTCTTCACAATCCACCTCCTTACATTACATAGAGTAACATATTTATTACTTAATGTAAAGTATATATTGCATTATGCAAGTCCAAAACACATCGAATCTCATCACGATCAATGGAGCTAACTTTTTTCGGAAAGCCTTTTATGACTACTATCGCAGTCATTTTATACTGAATACTTCATACTTATAATTCTCTCATGTTATTCATAGAGGTGAACTGATCTCTTTTTTCAAATGATATTAATGATAATCAGCATAATCATCTATGCTCAAACTATGCATTCCTTTAACGATATCCTATAATTAAAGAATCAGGTTAAGGGGTGATTTTATGAACTGCATATTCAGAAGAATGGAAGCTCAGGATGTTGAAAGCATCTGGACATTATTTCAGGGAATAAAGGAAGAAAAAATTGACATGTCATTTGCACAAATCAGGAAGAAAGAAGAAATTTCGGCATATGTGAATAATCCTTCCGAGCTGACATATGTGGCCATATCGGAAGAAGATCCGGAAAAAGTGCTTTGCCTTGTCAAAGGACGCAGAGAAATGACTGATGAAAAAAGACATGCTGCATTTCTCTCTGCTGCTACTCACCCGGAAGTCAGAGGTCAAGGTCTCGTTTCCGAACTTACGGATTTCGCGATAAATGAAATGAAAAATGAAGGCGTCACCATTGCAAGGATCTATGTATACAGCGATAACATTGCTTCGATAAATGCCATAAGGAAACTGAATTTTACCCATGCAGGTACAGTTTTAAGACACCACAGAGATGCTTCAACAGGCAATTATATTGACGATCTCATCTTTCATAAAATACTGGATTAGATATTCAAATAATTGTCATAAAAATCATTCATTAGTGTCCTTCTCCTTTAACTGACTGATTTTGGCTGATACAAAATCCCACTTTTTCCAGAATAAATCTAACTCTTCCCGACCAGCGTCATTGAGCGTGAAAAACTTTCGTGGGGGTCCCATATCTGATGGTTTCTTCTTGATTTCCACAAGTTTGTTTTTCTCAAGTCTCATCAGAATGGTATAGACTGTTCCATCCACAACATCAGTGAACCCGAGATCATTCAGCTGCCTGGTAATTTCGTATCCGTATGTTTCACTGCGATTTATGATTTCAAGGACGCAGCCCTCAAGCACACCCTTGAGCATCTCTGTTAGCTGTACCAGAATATTCACCCCTTTCTATACAGTATCACTGGTATGCAGTGATACTTACTACTTCTATATAGTATCACGTAGTAGCTAGACTTGCCAACCTTTAGCGTATATTCTGCAGATTCAGATAAACCATCTGAATCTCCTCATTATCTTCTCTTACTGAATAAGATACCCTAAAGTGAACTACTCACCACTTGAATGATCAGCATCATTTTGAAGTGGGCGCTTCCTGGTCAATATCTCTAGGGTGGCACCCACCCTGGAAATTTATATCAGCAGGTTTTCAGCAGGTTTTTAGCTGCGTTATGGTCCCGGTCATGCCGGGTCTGACAATCCGGACAAGTCCATTCTCTGACGGCTAGGCTTCTGACCTCACTGTTTTTGTAACCACGGACATGACAAAGCTGGCTGGAGGCAAAGAAGCCATCTGCCTTATTGATGGTCCTTCCGTACCAAGCTGCCTTATAACAAAGCATGTCGACGAAAGTCGACCTGGAAGCATCGGAGATGGATTTTGCCAGCTTATGGTTCTTGAGTATATTCACAACCCTTAAGGTTCGATATTAATGAACTGGTTTTTGTCTATCAATCGAGAGGAAACCTTATGGAGATAATCTAGCCGCTGATTGGCCACTTTTTCATGGGCAATGGCCAGTTTCGTTTGTTCTTGTACATAATAATAAGCGATTCATCTTCCCACCCATAGAGGATGGGAGAATTCTCGCTAATTTTGGTTAAAATCCATGTTACAGAATTACCGTTTTCCTTGAGTGAAGCTCTGGAACAGATTAGACAGCTGACTGACAGAAATCTCAGGTCTCTTTTATCAGAAATCAATAAGGATCTTTTTACATTTTCTACAGCTGTAAGCTACAGGATATCCTGTTTCTCTCAGGGCATTTGCATAAGGTGGCAATCCGACCGCATTATGCTTTTCAAACTCTTTTTCAGTATACAGCATCGGATCTGACTCACCATCCGGCAAAAAATATACTCCACCTCGACTTTTAACCTTGCCTTTTTCCATTTCTTCCATACAATATGGGTATTTCATTCACCACACCTCACATACTCCGGTTTATCTCTCAATTATTCACCATATAAATTTTTACTGTAATCTGTTTCATCATATGATCCTCCAATACCCTTTGCAATTCTCTGGATCGAATACAGTCCGGCACTTGATTTCATACACCGTCTGATCAAAGATCTGATGTGAATGTGCACTTCTAAAGGTAGTGCTCTAAGCAGATACTTTTTTCTATCCATTATGTTTTGTGTTTCTCGATTTAATATAGGCTTTAATCTCCTGGAATGCTTTTTCAAAATCTCTTGACACCGCAGATGGATTCTTACGATGCAGATTCGCTGCTGTCCTATATACCTTATTCTTGAGTGAAGTGACATTTATTTCTGCAGCCTTCAGTCTGCTTTTAAGTTCATACAGATTTTCTAGAATTCCGGATAACTGTACATGATCCCTACCGGACAAAGCTGAATTGATCTGAGACTGAATTTTTTTGATTGCTAAATTGACCTTTTTATTCAATAGCTCCAGCTGTTCAAAGGATTCCTTGCTCATATCGTCTTTATCGAATGTTGGAATGTTCTTCAGTATATCGCTTTCAAATCCATGTATTGATTCTTGTATATCTTTCAAAGTTGTATTTACACTTGAAGTGATCTCATTAAGTTTCAGTCCTAACGAAGTGACCAGTTTGTTATTCGCTGTAATTTCTCTCAAAATCTTCTTCATATCTAAAGCAGACTGTACTGAATATGTTGTATCGGCGACAAAAAGAATGGTCAGCAGCAACCCGATTATCTCTGTAATCTGATAAGGTATCTGAAGTATGATATTTTCAACTGGCTGATGCAGTATCTTAACTAGAAGAACCGAGAACAAACCCCAGCCCAGAGAAACATACAGACAGATATGTCCATTTAAATTGAATTTATGATTACTGTAGTCCCAATACCTGATCTTGAAAGTTCTTTCCATCAGATCTCCTGTAAAATACTCCAGGGTACTGGCTCCGATCAGGCCTAATATATAGATATAAAGTATATTCTCTTTGAAAGGGAGTGTTAACCAAAGTATGATTACTGCACCAAACCCATAAATCGGTATCAACGGACCATGAAGAAATCCCCGATTGATCCATTCCTTACTTTTTATCGAAACATAACTGCTCTCCCAGATCCATCCGAAAAAACAATAGGTGTAGAATATCAGAAGCCACTGTGACGGCATGTAGTTCATCGAATTAGTCCTCCTTGAATTGCATGTAAGTTTCTACTAAGTTAAGATCAGTTAAAACACCCGAAACGGAAATTGATATTATTTTTTTAGTTGAGCCAATCTGTACCCGATAATTTCCTGCATTGTACAATAATTATCCACCATAAGGACCACAAACGTCTCTTTATATCTTGGCAGAGACCTGGTCAAAGGCCACATATGCTTTACAATAATATCTTTTTCCCTGTCATTCAAACTGAATCTTTTATCAGCATTCTCTAACGCCGTTTTTGGATGAGTAAATCCGTGCAGCCCATTTTTCGGTTTGGTAATATGCCAGTCATAGAGGAAAAAGTCATGAAGCAAACCTCCCCTTGCTGCAGATTTATAGTCCAGTCCTAAACGCCTACATATCAGATAACTTTTATACGACACATTTATGCAATGATCCAGGCAATTTACATCACCGTGTTGTATATAATTCCTGGTGGACTGTACATCTTTATTCTGGATCAGATCACTGATACATTCTTCGTATGTATGAATCAGGAGATTCTGTTTAGATCCAAATTTTTGCTTTTTAAATATTATCATCTAAATCACCTTCATTGAGTTCAGTTATAGGTATCGTGAACGCATGATTTACTGCTGATCGCACTCAATATATAATTTAAATGTATTACACTTCTGATTAAAATTTGTTCTTTTATTCGCTCTACTCAAATCACATTATCTTATCCTATTAATCATAATATAAGCCTTAAATTTGATAATCACAATAATTATGCCAATATTGAAAAATTAGTTCCTGAAGTAAAGGCAAATGACACAATCTTAATTTTACAACTAGTCAAATATACCCCATAATCATATTTAATAAGAATAGTAATTGAGGAGATCAAAATGGAAAATATTGTATTTTTAAACTCTGAACGTCTAGACTTCGACCGTCAGCTTGATTTCAAACAGTTAGCAGCTTTTGGTAACCTTAAAATGTATGACAGCAGTAATGACGAAGAAATCCTGGAAAGAGTAAAAGGTCAAAGCATCGTCATCACTAAGGAGCTTCCATTAAATGGAGACCTGATTGAACGGTTCCCATCCTCTGTAAAGCTGATCTGCGAAGCTGGCACAGGTTATAACAACATCGACCTTGAAGCTGCCCGCCTTAAAGGAATTACGGTCTGCAACGTACCAGGTTATAGCACCGAAGCGGTCGCGCAGCTTGTTATCACTTTCATGCTTAATCTAAGCTCTTCCTTGGTTCGTCAGCAGGAAATGATCCGCAATAAAAATTTCACCAACTTCACAGACCACCTTCAGGTTCCGCATCTGGAGATACAAAAGAAAACTTTAGGAATCATTGGTGTAGGCGCCATCGGAAATGAGGTCATAAAAATAGCTCTGGCTCTCGGTATGGAGGTTCTGACGAACACCCGAACAGCTAGAACATATGATCATCCTCACATCAGGTCTGCTTCACTGGATGAGCTGCTGAAACAGAGCGACTTTGTCTCCATCCATGTTCCGCTGACTCCGGAAACAAAGCACCTGATCAACGAAAAGAGACTAAGCCAGATGAAGTCTTCAGCATTCATCATAAACACCTCAAGAGGTTCAGTAATAAACGAGTCTGAACTCATCAAAGCTTTACAGAAAGGAACAATCGCAGGTGCAGCCCTGGATGTTCTGGAACTGGAGCCACCGAACCTGGATAATCCTCTATTGTACATGAACAATGTCATTGTCACTCCACATATTGGATGGAAGACTCTGGAATCAAGACAGAGGCTCATCAGGCTACTGTACTTGAACATCTCTTCTTTTATTGAGGGGAATCCCCTTAATGTCGTGAGCTGAGTTCCTTATAGATTAGCCGATGAAAACTGACGACTATATGTGATATTCACGTCAGCCGCACATCCGCTGAGCGTGGATATAGATATGGAAAATATGAACAGACAAGGTACTCTACAGTATGAAAATGTAGAGTGCCTTGCTCAATTATCCAGTGATGAAGTCTTTACTATGTCTATGAATCTTTACTCGTTTCGAGATCAGCGCTTTTCAACTACTTCTCCCCGTTTCTTATATATACTGTTTTGAGGTATATAACCTCTTACCATTGAAAGCGGGTAAATATTGACATTGCGTCCCACTACCGAGCCCGGATTGAGTACAGTGTTGCTCCCAACCTCAACATTATCACCCAATATTGCTCCACGTTGCAAGCTGGATACTTTTCTTTATGAGATGCATTGATAAACTCAGGGTATTTATAATGAAAGCTACCACCACGTTTTTCACCCGATAAGTTCGCCGTCATACGACATAAGGGCAGATCATGTGACCCAACCAGACTGCTTTCAGTTTCTATAAAACCAAATTTATGGTATAAATTCTTTGCTGGAATGCCGGGTTCGTACCCTTCAGGATAAGTTTCTACAGTTATGGGTTTGGTAAAATCAAGTTGACGAAGTGCTGTTTTCAGCAATCGGCTGCCGACACCTTTTCTACGAAAATTCTCTGATACGCCAAACCATGTGATACGATTATGTGTTCGTGAGAACCCAATAAACCCTGCAATATTACCACTCATATAATCAACTGAGCAAAGGGCCTCGTATTTACTTACCTTACTTTTGGCATACAAAATAAACTCTGGATCTGTTCCCATATCCCCAGGATGCCGGAATATTTGCGAAACCTTGGTAGCTAATGCATACCATTCAGGTAGGTCTTTTTCTGTAGCAAAACGAATTAACATATTCTCGTCTCCCATCTCAATCTTTTCACCAAAGTCCGCTTAAATGTCATCTTTGATAAACTGATGCATCAATTGGCATCAGTACAATAACAGTTCCCTACCATTAAATCTGATATATCATCTTGATGACCTATGAAACTTGAAACATGTAAAATCGCATCAACATGATCCGATGAAGCTAATTTATTTCTCTTTTCGTGTCATCAATACTACCGTCTCCACATGCTTGGATTTGAATTTGGTAGCTATCAAAAGCGCGTTTTAAACCACTTCTGATATTGGGAATATATCCATACTCGTACACGGAAACATATCCAAGGTGGATTATCGTTTGCGGGAAAATATCTAATCTTAGGTCTATGGTGTGTGTGGGAATATCTCGATGCTCTCATATAGATTTTTAGAAAAAACAATGCAAAATCTAATAGATTTTAAGATACTGATATTCTAAAGGTCTGTAAATCAAACTTACATTCATGATAGATTCCATAAACAAACCTGCCTCACTGCCAGGTTATAAAAACGTACTGTTCTCTCAACCTCTCTATTTCCCTCAGTTTGAACTATTCGTTTTTCCCGAATAGTTCGATTTTCTTCAAGTTCGCCTTCTGCATAAATATTTTTATATGCTCATTAATGGTATTAACGCCTTTTGATAAAAGCTCAGAAATCGCCTTCTTCTCAACCCTTGACATCAATACTACCGTACCTTTGGATTCTTATCCTTTTCTTCTTTGCAATTTTATGATTATCGCCCCCATGCCCAAGACCAATACGACAACAAAGGCAACGCTAAGGGTTGACCATTTTGCCAATCCTGCTACAGACACCATTTTTCCCAGTGCATAGAGTGGTTTGGGAAACATTAGCATAACAATGGTCACTAAGATGTTTTCCAGATAATCAAATAGCATGGCTGCTACTGGGATCCAGAATAGTTGCTTCACCCATGGTTTCTTGTACCAGGCTGCTAACCATCTAGTCCAACTCACCAAAAACAATGCATAAGCCATTGGCCAGAGAAGGTCAAAAGTCCAACGTAAAATCACATACAAACGTCTCCCACCAGCGCCATAACTATCAGCAATTGTATACAAGCGTCTACCGCTATACAAAAAATCCGTATCCGGAGAACCTAATCCACCAATATTGGCACTTGTATAAGCCGACACCCTAGGTAGTATAACAGCGATAAAGAGTGCAAAGACTATGGTGGTGACTGCCACAATGGTTAATGATGGCGCCTTCACTGATTTCACATTTGATTTCTTTCTCATACTTGCCACCTCTTTCATATGCCCTAATCATTATCAAAAAACTACTGCAAATTAAGGCAAAAAATATAAAACTGTTTATGAATGTATTGTATGGTTTTCCTGAGACTTAAAAGAAATAGAGACAACACGGTAGTACAAGCACGATATGGGCTTATTTGTTGACCGTCACCATTTTTTACCAATGCTATGACAACTTCTCTTAGATTATCATCCATACAATGTTTGTTAAGCTTCATAATGCCACCATCTTCTATTAGCTGGCCTGTGGTATCTCCATATAAGTCACAACTTCCACCTGAACACAGATCTTAGCTGTCTCTTCCGGCTTAAGATATCTCCTCTGATTGATTGGCCCTATAAGTTTCATCAACAGAGATATTCCTTGCTATGTATTGGTCGCCACTTCTCCTGGATGGATTGCGTTCACCATGACATTATGGGCTTCTAATCTCTTTGCTAGATCTATTGTGTACAGAGCTTGTGCCAGCTTAGACTTGGCATAAGATTAATCTTGGAGTTTCTCCCTTCAATAGGAATGATGGCTTTACATTGGCTGCTTGAAGATATCACTTTACAGTTTGGCTCAATAGAAACCTGTTACGTCTTTTATTCATAGATGTCGACCAACCTGTTGATCCTACTCTTTATTTCATTACGCACTTTTTCCGGCCCCAGACATTCACATTTGCTTCCAAAACCCAGTAGCATATCATAGTAATAATCATTTTCCACAAAAGGAAAACGCACCAAGAATCCATCACCTTCCGGCGATATCCGGTCAAAAGAGCAATATTCAAGAATCCTGTCTAGAATAGAGTGATGAATGTGTAGCTCTATATCGGTCTGTAGAGTAGAAAGGATCTCCTCAAACTCCAGCTGTAGCTTTGGAAAATCTCGCGGGGTATATGATTCCTGTAATACGGTAAGATTCCGCATTCGAGCCAGCCGAAACAGACGGTAGTCCTGCTTTTCTCTGCAGTAAGCATATAGATACCAGTTGTTGCCTTTCAAGACCAATTGATGAGGTTCTGCTGTACGCGATGAGGGCTTTGATTTTGTACTGATATAATCAAATGACAGGAGAATCTTTGCGTCCATCGCGTATCGGATTGTTTCAAACATCGGCTGAATGTGCGAACTCCCACTCCATGGACTCCAGTCAAAACAAAACTGCTCCGTCTTTTCTCTTATTATCTCTGCCTGTTCGGGTGGGATAAAACTGTTCACTTTAGTAAGTGCATAGATCAGTTCCTCTTTCTGCATGAGACTGGACAGACTTGAAAGTCCCATAACCAATGCCGAAAGTTCGGCAGCTGAAAAAGTTTTCTTGTCCGCCTTATACTGCGGCATAATCTCATAGCCTCCATTTACGCCTGGCGACGCAGTAATGGGAATTCCTGCCAAGCTGATTGCATCCAAATCACGATAAATCGTCCGAAGGGATACTTCAAATCTATCAGCCAATTCGTGTGCACTGACACGTTTATGGTCAAGCAATATCATGATAATACTAACAAGCCTATCGATTTTCATGGAATCATCCTCTCCTGTTTTCTATATTCATATCATAGAATTACTGACACAAAGATGTCAACAATTACGTGCTAATATGAAAACATCAAAAAACACATCTGAAATATTTCAGGAGGATATCATATGAATAATCAAGCACTTGTTGTGATCGACATCCAAAACGACATTACAAAGAATTACAGAGAGGTTATTGGCAGCATCAA
Source organism: Proteiniclasticum sp. (assembly GCF_032054185.1). Taxonomy (NCBI): domain Bacteria; kingdom Bacillati; phylum Bacillota; class Clostridia; order Eubacteriales; family Clostridiaceae; genus Proteiniclasticum; species Proteiniclasticum sp. The sequence goes on along the minus strand of NZ_DAMBTF010000024.1, from coordinate 5,777 downwards.
CACAGCCATTGACTGGGCGACTTCCCACAATATTCATGTTGTATACATCCGACACGAGAACCTCTCAGAGGGAACCAGAACCTTCAAGCCTGGTACTCGTGGAGCAGAACTGGTTCCGGAAATGCACATCGTATCAGAAAATATCTTTACGAAGTCAAAGGGAAATGCCCTTACAAGTAAAGAATTCGCGTCATTTATCGACAAGAACGTGATCTCGAATTTCTATGTTACAGGAGCGGATGCAATCGCCTGTGTAAAATCGACCTGCTACAACATGAGAAAATATAAATATCGTGTACAGGTTATTTCTGACTGTATTACCAGTTACGATAAGACAAAGATTGATGAGATGCTGAAGTATTATGAAGGCAAAGGCTGCTCGATTCGTACTTTGAACGAAGTGATGACAGCTCCTTCATAACCAATATGCAATCAAAGCCTCTTGACCGATATCTGATGTGCTATCCGTCAAGAGGCTTTTGTTATTATGAGAAGTATGATTTGAGATTTACCTTGAGTGATAGAATTAGGATTTATCCCTCGATCCGAGACATCAACACTACCGTCTCCACATGTTTTGAGATGAGTTTATAGATATCAAATTCATTGTTCCAATCCCTATTTTACTTATGGTCGTCTTCGGGAATATATCCACATTTGTCTTTAGTTTGTGGGACTATACCATTCTTCTTTGATCAGAACTCTCATATATTAACAAATTAACTAGTCTTTTAAACAACCAACAGGAACAATAAGGACACCATCCTCCCTTTTATACCCTAGTTTTGTACCTGTAAGAATCATAAGAAACGATGGCTTATTCATTTTCTTATGATCAATGATCTCGGAAAGTTTCAACAAGATCTCTGCTGCTTTTTCGAATTCATTCGATCCTAATTTAATCTCTACTGCACCCCATCGTCCATCCCTCAGAACAACTACCGCATCGCATTCTAAACCGCTTTTGTCTCGATAATGATAAACCTTCCCTCCTAATGCCTCAGCATAGATTCTCAGATCTCTTATACATAGAGATTCAAACAGATAACCGAATGTATTGAAATCCAATAATAATTGCTCATGTGTAATACCTAATGCCGCGGTGGCAATCGAAGGGTCAACAAATTGTCTTTTTGGCGTTACTCTTAAGGGTGTAGCTGAACGAATAGAGGGATTCCAGGCCTCTAAATCTTCCACAACAAATAATCTTTGCAGTGCATTAAGATATGACTGAAACGTCGGTCTAGAAATTGATTCACTCTCCCCACCCTCCATATCTTTTATTAAAACCGAATAGTTAGCCTCTGTTGAAATATTGCGGGATAAAGATCGTAGTAATGCAAACATTTTATTTGGATTCTTTTCGCTACCATCAACTCGTGAGACATCAAATTGAACAATGGAGTCGACATAGTCTTTCGCTCTTTTAGAAGCTGTTTCTGGTTTTGATGTTACCGAAGCGGGCCATCCGCCTCTAACAATTGACTTTGCAATTCCTTCAATCTCAAGATTACTTATTGATTCAACATTATGATTCTGATCAAATAGTTTTACAAGACTTACCTCTCCTATAGATTCATTAGACTCAAAAAGACTCATTGGACGCATCTTTATTCTTGAAATCCTACCCGTTCCCGTGTGTGAAATTTGTTCGTCAATGATTGGGGTAACTGAACCAGTTAAAATAAACTGCCCCTCCTCACCTCTCATATCGACTTCATGCCTTACTGAATCCCAAAGAACAGGTGCAACCTGCCACTCATCGATTAATCTGGGGATTTCTCCTTTCAATAACAATGATGGCTTTACACCAGCTGCTTGAATATTGCTGTCTCTTGTATCGGGATCCTGCATATAAAGAATACTTTTAGCTTTATTTGCAGCAGTCCATGTTTTCCCGCACCACTTAGGTCCTTCAATCAAAACTGCACCAGCTGATTCCAGTGCTTCGTCCAATATTTTATCTGCTATTCTCGGATAATATTTTTTCATGATATCACAACCTTCCTATATAGCATACTTCATTTTACAGTTTGGCTCAATATCATTTTACAGTTTGGCTCAATATCATTTTACAGTTTGGCTGAAAATGACTTTACATTCGGCATAATTTTATTTTCAATGGAATAGAAAAAATACTCTACTTGTAAGCTAGAGTTCTGATGATCTCTACCTTCGGAATTCGAGGATTCAAGATGGATTAGTTTATCCAATCATTGTGGCTACTCCAAATCCTTATTCCCTGCTTCATAATAAATTCCGTATTGGTACATAGAAACCCTATTATCTTGACAATGCATTCTTCACCATGGTGATCATATGCTTGACTTCATCTATCCTAAGAAGCAGGATCATCACAACGTATACTGAGCCCGAGACCACAACCGTAAGGATCAATGTAAGATTACTGCTTAGTCCCAAATCTGTTCCATAGAACAGGAGATAGGAAACAACGCCCATGACTGAGGATGCGAACAATACTCTGAGCACTTTGGCCACGGTGGGTTTAAGACCAAAATGAGTGACTTTTCTTCTTAAACTTCTGATGAGAAGATAGGTGGTCACCGTTGCAGAAATGCTCGTTGCAAGTGCAAGACCAGCGATACCCATAAATCTGGATAAAATGACATTCAGAATAATATTAACTGTCACACCGGTCATCGCATTGATGGTCGGAGTCTTAGTATCCTTATAGGAATAGAACACCCTGGAAAAGATCTGTCTCAGTGAGGATGAATACATGCCTATTGAATAATAGAAGAGCGCCTGGGCTGTCATGGCTGCAGCAATTGCATCAAACTCTCCTCTAAGAAAGAGCAGCTCGATGATGGGTCTTGCAAGGACCATGATACCAACAGTAGCTGGGATTACCAGAAGACTGATATATACAATGGAGTTGTTGATTGTCCTTTGGAGACCCATGAAATCTTTATTGATGACTTTGTTGGATATATCAGGGTAGATCACTGTGACGATGGGTGCAACAAACAGACCGTGAATAAGGATATTCAGCATATTGGCATAACTCAGTGCGGATATACCACCCACAACCACATTGGAAGCAATACTTCGGTCGACAATCACATTCAGCTCATTGACCGAAGTGCCTATGACCACCGGGATCGAGAGCATGAGCATCTCTTTAAGATACACATCTTTGAAATCCAGCACTAATTTATACTTCAGACTGTGTCTGATCACGGAAGGCAGGATGAAGATCAGTTGGATCAGAATCGATGCCACTATGCCATAGGCAAGGATCACGTCGCTCGTATTATAAGCCAGGTAAAAGGAGAAAATCAACACAAGATTCATAGGCAGGCTGATCATGGCAGGGATGATAAAGTCGCCTTTAAGCTGCAGATAGGCATTCATGATGTAGATGAGCCCGGATAAGGTGATTCCGAACACACTGATCCTGGTAAAGGCTACAGCCATTTCCAGGGTCTTTTCTCCTCTGAATCCTGAGGCGAAAAGCATGACGATCTGAGGTGTGAAAAGCTGGACCAGTGCAATGATGATCACCGTTATGATGACAGTGATATTCATCACATTGGAGGTGAAGTGATGTGCTCTCTCTTCCCCTTTTTCCTTCTGTACTTTGTTGTAGATTGGTATGAAAGTGGTCGCAAGACCAGTACCTACCAGCGCAAATATCGTGGTCGGTATCGTCTGGGCAATTAGGTATACATCACTTGTTGCCGAGACCCCATAGAAATAGGTCAGAGCCATTTGGCGGCCAAATCCCAGGAATTTTGTGAACAGTGTGATGATCATGATCAGTGCAATATTTCTCTTCATATTTCAACTAGAAGGTATTTTACCCTTCTCCTCCAATTGTCTTCACACCTTATAAATGCAAGTTCTTAACTTTTAAAATTGATTTGTTGGCTGGTGTGATTATAATGTAAACTCAGCAAATATGCAGCTTCATCTCCATTGGAATTTTACATATAAATAAGTAATGCGCTTTCCAAATTATATGTAGAGTGTATTACTTTCACATTTATAGCACCTTATGAGATTATTGCGCTATTTTTCTTTTCTTACCTGAATATGTCAACAAAAGATTTACTCTCAAGAGCAACATAAGAATCACGATTTGACTTGCCAGATTAATGAGAGAATTCCAATTGCAGTTTTAATCCATAAAAGATTGGCAAAATAATAGACAGAGTAAGGATTAACCCTGAAAACACCAGATCTACCCAGTTTCAGTTTTGCTTTCGAATAAATATTTCTTTGATTCCGGTGTTATTATTTTTGATAATTTTGAACAGAATACTGTGGATATGGCCTTCATTCTAGTCTATTTTCATTGTAAAAAAATCCTACGTAAAAGTATATCACCGATATATTTTCATTCACAAGAATCTTTTTGATGGTTTCAGGTCTCCATTTTGCTTTTTCAGCAGCTGTTAAAATACCGACCTACTCAAAATCACTAACTTCGCTTTTTTTCTTAATTAATGGATCCACACTCGTAAGCGGAAACATATCCAATCTTGGGTCTATTGTGTAATGTTGGAACATATCGATGCTTTCCTATAGATTTTAAGATACTGATATCCTGAAAGTCTGGAAATCGAACTTACATCCATGATAGGTTTCAAAAACAAACCTGCCTCACTGCCTTAGTTTTACTGCTATAACATATATAATTTGACACAAAACTATGACCCACAGAATTGCCTCATTTATAAACACACCCGACCCTTAGCCTTAAGGCGTTCATCATCCATGGTAAAGCCTTTAACTAAGTATTCGTTTAATCTTCTGTTGCCCACCGTCTAAATTGTGTACCTCGACTAGAGCGTACACGGTAACCTACGGCAATAATCATTTCAAGATTATAGTGACGTGAATTTCTCTGGACCGTTCTATTACCTTCAGTTTGAACTTGTAAGTAATTCTTACAAGTTCAATTTTCATCTAATTCAACTTCTTCATAAATATTTTTTATGTGAAGTGTTATATTTTGAGGCGTTGTTTGATAAAGCTCAGCAATCGCCTTTTGTGTCATCCACACGGTTTCATTTTCAAGTCTTACATCTATTCTGGTTTTTCCATCTTCCAACTGATAAATAAGAATATCCGTTTTATTCTCCACATTATCCCCCCATTTCCGTACATTAGTAATCCATTCGTCTGACACAGTCTGACGTTTTTATGTGAACTATCCGGTAATTTATGTTCCTGATCTTTGGCCTCGTAAAATAGAATTTACATTCCATAGTGAATAATATATTTTCCTTTATCTTTACTTGATTGTCTAAATCAATCAAAGAAGATAGTTTCCTTTATTTTGAGTCAACAAAATACTTATAAATTCTTCCTTCGATTTAGGAGGTATAATAGTACTATTCTTAGCATTATTATTATATCAAATAATATTATTGATTGACTAATTATCACATTTAAATTTTCATCTTGATACAGTAATTTTTTAACTCGACCCAACATTTAAGGAGGATTGACAGGTTTTTACAACTATATTTCTGCAACAATAACCCCACTTATATATGAGTTTAAAATCACGGAAATTCTTTATATAAAGCACTTTTATCCCGTTACTACTCTACCCTTGATAGCAATACTACCGTCTCAACCATTTCCTTTTCAGCCCGATTTGAAGCTGATCACAAAGTGCTTTTCGTATACCGTGACGTTTTGGATAAGCTTCCTTACTAGCGTGTCATCGTACAGCAGGGTGCGATATTTATTCCTGCGGATAAATCCTATCAGTTCCTTGATCCGCTCATTCTCTCCACTTAAGG
>NZ_DAMBTF010000023.1:0-45636 GCF_032054185.1 Proteiniclasticum sp. | reverse complement strand
TACTATGTTTCAGCTGTTTTTATTTTTGTTGCATTTAAATTTGACATTAGGCATTAAGGTTCAGATAAATAAGGGGCACAAATTTTTAGAAGATGGGGGAAAATTAATGAGCGTTAAGTACTTTGCAGAGCCTTTCAAGATCAAGATGGTCGAACCGATCAAGATCCTGACCAGAGAAGAAAGAATCGAAAAGATCAGAGCGGCGAACTACAATGTGTTCAGCCTGGCTGCCGAAGACTGCTATATCGACCTTCTGACAGACAGTGGAACGGGGGCCATGAGCGCAAACCAGTGGGCGGGAATCATGCTGGGGGATGAATCCTACTCAGGGTCCAAAAGCTTCTATAAGCTTCAGGAATCCGCAAAGGATATTTTCGGCTATGAATTCATTCAGCCGGTCCATCAGGGCCGTGCAGCGGAAAAAGTTGTCATGCCTATTCTTCTTGGAGAAGGTAAAGTATCGATATCGAATATGCACTTCGATACCACAAGAGCTCATGTGGAAATCGCAGGGGCAAGAGCAGTGGACTGCGTAGTGCCTGAGGCTCTTGATACAGAGTCCTATGCACCTTTCAAGGGAAATATGGACAATGAGAGACTTGAAAGACTCATCGAAGAATACGGCAGCGAAAATGTCGGAGCCATCATCATCACTGTAACAAACAACAGTGCAGGCGGACAGCCTGTATCCATCGCAAACATCAGAGAGACATCAGCAGTTGCGAAGAAATACGGAATCAAGGTGATCATCGATGCGGCAAGATACGCCGAGAACTGCTATTTCATCAAGATGAGAGAAAAGGGTTATGAGAACAAGAGCATCAGAGAAATCGCAAGAGAAATCTTCAGCTATGGAGACATCTTCACCATGAGTTCGAAGAAAGATGCCATCGTGAATATCGGAGGCCTCATCGGCGTAAAATCCGATGCGGAAATCTTTGAAAAGGTCAAAGCGAACACCATTCCGTCTGAAGGATTCATTTCATACGGCGGCTTGGCCGGAAGAGATCTTGAAGCGCTTGCTGTTGGACTTCAGGAAGGTGTTGATGAAGACTTCCTGAGATATAGAATCGGTCAGATGGAATACCTGGGCGGAAAGCTTGATGAAGCGGGTATCGCCTACCAGAGTCCAGTCGGCGGCCATGCAGTATTTCTGGATGCGAAGAAGCTTCTTCCCCATATTCCTTACTATGAATTCCCCGCTCAGGCACTTGCCGTTGAGCTCTATATCGAAGCAGGAATCAGAAGCTGTGATATCGGATCCTATATGCTGGGCAATGACCCTGATACAGGAAAGCAGATTGAATCGGAATTTGAATTCACAAGACTTGCAGTGCCAAGGAGAGTCTATACTCAGTCTCATCTGGATGTGATCGTGGAAGCGCTCATCGAAATCAAGAAGAGAAAAGATGAACTGAAGGGTTACAGAATCACCTGGGAACCGAAGATTCTCAGACATTTCACAGCAAGACTTGAGCCGCTTGAATAAAAGGAATACAGAATGTGATGGACTGGGAGCATTATGCTCCCGGTCCATTATGTCGTTGAGGCTTTTTCCATAAAGATGATTTTGGTCTATCTGAATGATTACGGTACAATTCTGGCAGGACATATAGTAATGAAGATAAATAATATGCTATTATTAAATAATAATATTTATTGTCATAAGTCTATTTGAAAGGAAGTTAAATCATGCATCAGGAACCCGATCACAATCACAAGGAACATAAAATCCAGTACATTCTGATCAGCGGCATTGTCATTCTTCTTGCTATAAACAGCATGATTTTCATCAGCAAACTGAGAAGTATCGAAAATCAGGTTCAGCATATGACAGGTGTCATAGCAGGTAACGGATTCACCAGCGACCTGTCGGGTATGGAACAGAGACTCTTTGAAGAGATGAAAAAGGGCGCAAGTATCCTCACACACAGCAGCAGCAATATGGAGGCAAAAGACGGATTTTTCGAAGTGACGGTAAATGTCGCACCTAAGGAAGTCAAAACAGAAGATAAAGTTTTCATCATCATTGATAATCAGAAAGTGCAGGCGAGGAGCATCAATGGGGTGACCTATGAAGCGGTGCTTCCGGTCAAGTCTCTTAAGACAATAAAGCCCTATGTGGTCATTGAAAATGGAGACAATCACCTTCAGGAGGTTCTTCCGGAAATCTATTTCGATCAGTTTACGGCGCTTGAACTGAGCAGTGTCGGTATTGGGGAAGAGGATAAAAATCTCAGATTTGATATCACAGCAATGAATGAGGAAACCATGTCTTTACTTGAAACGCTGAATGATGCGGAAGCGGTCATAAAGGATGAAAATCAGAATGAAGTCAGAAGACTTCCACTCCTTCCGTTAGACCCTGAAAGCCCTGGTGCTGATGAATACGGCTATAAGAAGAAATCCTATGAGGTCAAACTTCCTGAAGATCTGTATCAGATGGCTTCATTCAACGTCTACGTCATCATTAAAGGAAGCGGAATCACCTTAACCAGCGACGAGATCTACAACTTTTCAAAGTCTGCAGTCCAGCAGGGTGTATCTGCAATAGGAGGATTCTCCATATCTATTGATGAGTAGATAAAATATATATTTATAAAGTGTGTGATTTATCTTCGTAAGTGAGTAATCATACACTTTATTTTATTTAGTAGTTGATAAGCGTTTACAGATGAATTTTAATTGATATTAGCGATTGATATAATAGTATAGATAGAATTTATGCATTAAAATATTATATATTGAATAAATGTAGCTTAGAAGTAAGATAATCAAAAGTGCTGGTTATAATAAGTTATTGATATTAAAATTGTATTATGATATTCTGAGATAGTCTTAAATTTATACTATATTATTGTATGGGGTGTTTTATGAGTATTAAAAAATTGCTGTCACTATCGCTACTAGCCGTATTTCTTTTCTCAGTTAACATTGGTCCTTCAAGTACTGTAAATGGAGATGAATTAGAAGTACAGAGTCTTGGTTATGTTGATATTGATGAACTGTTTTCTTCAATAAAATTCAATAAAGATCACTATGACTATAATGATGATGTCATTCTTGAAGTAGAACTTGGAGAACATTATGGTTCCGATGTAGTAGTAGAGAGAGTGCGATTGAGAGCTGAAAGTTTTGACATGGGATATAGCTGGTATGGAGAAAAAACTGGTGATAAAACTTTTCAGTTTAAGCAAGAATCCATAAGTACGATGGATAAGCTCTACGGTGTAGAAGTATCAGGATATAGAAATGACGTTTATTTCAGCGATTCTTATTATGGTTTTGATTCTGAGTATTCATATACTACTGATTTGAAATGGATGGGAATAAGCGTAGGTCATACACCCATTGAGCGATTCTATAAAAATATTCAGACAACCAAGCAAATCAGAGCTGGAGAAACCTTTGAAGTTTCTTTTCAATTTGCGAATTTTTGGGACTATGAGAAACTCAACTTGATTTATGTTAATAAGTCTACGAATAAAGAAGTTGTTATACCAGTAGAAATGAATATTGCAGGACAATTGACCGGAAAGCTTTCACCAGAGATGGAAGGGTACGCCGCAGGTAGCTATATTTTAGATAGAATTACACCAGTTGGACCAGAAGCTGAGTGGCTAATAATTCATGCAAGAAACCAGTTGTTTAATTCAGGAATGATGTATTTTGGAACAGTTGATATGAAAGTCTTTGATTTTGATATAATAAAGACAATACCCGTAGAGAAATTAGAGGAAAATATTGCAGAAGTTGGCAAAGATTTTGATTTAGAAACTGCTGATTCTATAATTAATGTAATCCTTGAAATGCCTGAGAGTAAAGAAAAAGAAGGATACTTAGAGGCAATCACAGCTGTGATGAAGGAACAGAAAATAGTTAATGATTTTCCTGATAAAGAGATAATCAAGGTAACAGAAGGTCTTTTTGAAAACATCAGAATGCCTGAAGTGCTGGATAAAGATGTTAAAGCTGTAGAGGTCAGAATTGAAGCGAAGGCACTTACTAAAGAAGAAGTTCTTCATCTTCAGATTAAGTCGCGAGAAACAGAAAAAACTCTTCTGGTTTATGATATGAGCCTGATGAAAAACATCATTAAAACTGATGGAACTGAAACTTTAAGTGAAATCGATAATGCTGATATCAAAGCTATTTCTATTTCGGTACCGGTGCCAGAAGAATACAATGACATAGAAAATCTTGTCATGGCATTTGTTGATGATGACGGGAATGTAACGCTTAAAGAATCTGTAGTTACTGTTGTTGATGGAAAGAGAATATTGACATTTGTTACGGATCACTTCTCATACTATGCGCTTATGGAAACAACAGAAGAAGTAACCGTTCCTGAAGAAGAAGTATCTGATAATCCTATAGAAGAAACAGATACTCATGAAGTAGTAGAGGAAGTAGTCACAACACCAGTAGTAGAGAAAGAAGAAGTTGTGTCTGAGGAAGATAAAAGTGATATAGTAAAAGAAACAGAAACTGAAAAACTGCCTGAAGCTGGGAATGCTAGTTCCATGATCTTTATAATATCAGGAATTGGAAGCAGTCTTACAGGATGGAGTATACTTAGAAGAAAAAAATGATAACTTAAATGAAGAGACCTCTCCCTATCAGCTTTTTCATGGGCTGAAGGGGAGAGGTGTTTTTTCTCTATCTGACTTAGCTTGTTCTGATGATGGATTCAATGACTCTTTGTGTTGCCAGTGCATCCATACCTGAGGATTCAGGCTCTGTGTCCGTGAGGACTGAGCTTACGAAGTGCGTGATCGCATCTTCGAATCCTTTGGTTTTCTCTACGGTATCCCACTGTGAGGGAGAGAGAATTCTCTTTTCATTGTTCTCTTCGATTTCGACCGTGGCAAGGTCGATGACTCTTAAGGTTTTTCCTTCATTGATGACCTCGATGATTTCAAGGGTTCTTCCGGAGTCTCTATGTAGGAGCGTTTCGATCTTACATCCTTCAGGACTGCTGAAGTAATGGTTGGCATAGATCAGCTGGTTATCAGAATTCACGGCGATACTGCCATCCACCATGATGAGCTTGCCGTCGAAGAACCACCTTGCGGTATCCACGAGATGGATATAGTCATCGCTTATAGTGAACTCTGAATTCTCCGGTCCCACTCTGTTTGATCTGTTCTTGATGATTCTGATGAGCGAGGTGGAGGTGATGTTGTCCTTCATCATCTTATAGAGCGGAGCAAACCTTCTGTTGAAGGTCACCATGAGCTTCGCTTTATTGTGAACGGAAAAGAACACCAGTCTTTCACATTCATCTACTGACGATGCGAGAGGTTTGTCCATGAGGACATGGATTCCTTTTTCCAGGAAGAACTTTGCCAGTTCGAAATGGCTTTCTGTTGAAGAATTGATGATCACGGCATCAACATTATTGGACAGTTCTTCAAGGCTTTCATATTCTTTTACACGATATTCTTCCGCGAACGCTTTTCTATTCTCGGGTGTTCTGCTGTAGCAGCCGGAAAGTACCCAGTCTTTCTCAATGGAAAGTACAGGCATGTAGGCTTTTCTTGCAATGGACCCAAGGCCCACAAGTCCGATTCTCAATTTTCCATCCATATAGATATCCTCCTAAATGATGTGGCTCGTCTATTTTAAAGCTTTAATCTTTTCGTTTTGAGTATTCTGATATTTCAATATATATTCATATTATAACGGTTAAATCTATGCTTTACAATATCATTCACCTGGCCTGTTCGTCAGGGAAGATCTCGCGCTGGTGCTTCATATTCAACGGCAGAAAAATCACAGAATTTTTTTGCTCAATCTATTCTTTTTTTAAGAAAGGCATGATAAAGTGTTTTCATCGGGAATCTGATTGACTAACGGTCAGTCAGTCGTAGAATCTAACAGCATACTAAAGAAGGTACAGGTGAGAATAATGTCATTTATTGAATTAAATAACGTGCAGAAAAGATATAAGATGGGAGAAGTAACAATCACCGCCGTTGACGGCGTGGATTTTACCATAGAAAAAGGAGACTTTGCGGTGGTTGTTGGCGCATCAGGCGCAGGTAAGACAACAGTGCTTAATCTTCTCGGTGGAATGGATACATCAGATGGAGGTACCATTCTTGTGGATGGCAAAGACATCAGCAAGTATTCCAGAAAAATGCTCACAGAATATAGAAGATTTGACATCGGTTTTGTGTTCCAGTTCTACAATCTGGTTCAGAATCTTACCGCCCTTGAAAATGTGGAGCTCGCATCACAGATTTCAAAAGATCCTCTTGATGCCTATGAGGTACTTGAACTTGTGGGACTGAAAGACAGAACAGATAATTTTCCTTCTCAGCTTTCCGGAGGAGAGCAGCAGAGAGTGGCAATCGCAAGAGCTCTTGCAAAGAACCCGAAGCTTCTTCTCTGCGATGAGCCTACAGGAGCCCTTGATGATGCCACAGGAAAGAATATCCTGAGGCTTCTTCATGACACCTCAAGAGAGAGAAAGATGACGGTTGTGGTCATTACCCATAATGCCGCACTGACCGCTATGGCTGATAAAGTCATACGCATGAAGAACGGAAAAGTAAGGGAATACTACATCAACGAAAATCCTGTTCCTGTAGAAAGGATTGAGTGGTAAATGAGACAGAAGTCATTTTATAAAGATCTGAAAAGAGCCATTTCAAACAGCAGATCCAGATTCCTTTCCATCATGGCCATGATTGCTCTTGGTGTAAGTTTCTTCGCCGGAATAAACGCCACGAAGCCGGATATGATTCTATCTGCGGATACCTACTATAAAGACTATGCACTCTCTGATTTCCGTGTGATGTCTCCACTTGGTTTCTCGGAGGAAGACCTTGAAGAAGTCAGATCTCTCGATGATTCATACAGGGTCATGGAGACCTACAGCAAGGATGTTTTTCTGAGCACCGGGGAAGAAAGGTCCGTCATCAAGCTTTACAGCTACGCCCTAAATGAGGAGGAAAAACTGAACAGACCCATGGTCACTGAGGGAAGACTTCCAGAAGCCTCAGGGGAAATCCTCCTTGAACAAGATGTCAAAACTTTCCATTCCATCTCAGTGGGAGATGAGGTTACGATTTCTCTTCCTGAAGAAGAGAATCTTGAAGACTCTTTCAGTGAAGACACCTATACAGTGGTAGGTTTTATGAGATCGCCTCTTTACATCACCTATGAAAGAGGACAGACGAATATCGGAGACGGCTCCATCGATTATTTCGGATACATTCCCGAAGAAGATTTCAGCTTGGATAAGGTTACGGATCTTTTCATCGAAACCAGGGAATCGAAGAACCTCACTGCCTATTCCGATGCCTACGACGAGTATCATAAACCGATGAAAGACTCTCTTTCGGAATACGGCATTTTTGCCATGCAGCGGGATACCCAGGAGCTGAAGGATGAGATCAGTGAGGGTGAGGCAAAGCTTAAGAAAGAAAAGGCGGATGCTGAAGAAAAACTTGCCGATGCTGAGCAGAAGCTCATCGATGCAGAGAACGAGATTAATGACGGTGAAAAGAAGCTTAACGAGAATGAAGCGAGGTATACCCGGGAGTTTTCGGACAGGCGTCAGGAAATCAGAGAAGGTAAGGATGCACTTGAGAAGGGCAGAGCCGAATATGCAGCAGGATACAACACCTGGCTGACAGGCTATAACGCTTATCAGGATGGAATGGCAGAACTTCTGTCTTCCAAAGCGACCCTTGATGATGCGAGAAACCAGATCGAGCAGGGGGAAAGAGATCTCGCTTCTGCAGAAGCTCAGCTAGAGGAGGCGAAGAATCAGATCGGACTGCTCACTCAGGCTCTGGAGGGCCTTAAGGGAATCCGTGCAGGACTTCCTGAAGGTACGGAGCTTACTGAAGAAGAATACTTAAGCCTTATACAGCAGATCACTATGCTTTCCCCTGAGCTTGGCGCTTTTCTTGAAGCCAATGTTCCGTATGATGATCCGAATCTTATGGTTACCCTTAGAGGCGCTCTGGACTCTACCATTCTTGAGCTTCAGGAAACACTGAGCGGTGCAGAGGCAGCCTATGGAGAGGGTGTTCTCGAATATGAATCCGGTGCCGCTGCCCTTTCTGAAAGCAGAAAGCAGTATGAACAGGGACTTCTGGGGTATGAGGAAGGTTTAAGAGAGCTTGAAGCTTCAAAAGGAGAAATCGATGCCGGAAAGGCTGAGCTTGATCAGGCGAAAGCGACTCTTGATTCCAGCGAAAGAGAGCTTACAGATGGCGAGAAGAAACTAAGCACAGCAGAAGCTGAGTTCAGACAGTCCATCAAGGACGGACGCACAGAAATCGCTGAGGGAAAGATCGAGCTTTCTGAGGGGAAGGCAAAATTCTCCAAGGAGAAAGCGGATGCCCTGAAAAAAATCAGTGAAGCGGAAGAGGAAATCCGTGATGCGGAAAGAATGATTCTTGAAATTCCGACGGAGTGGTTTGTCTATTCAAGAGACGGTTATCCAGGTTACGCTTCTTTAGGCGATGATGCCAAAAGGCTGGGATCCCTTGCAACCGTCTTCCCGCTGTTCTTTTTCCTGGTTGCGGCACTTGTATGCCTCACGACCATGACAAGAATGGTGGAAGAGGAGAGAGTGCAGATCGGCACACTTAAGGCGCTGGGATACAAGACACCGACCATCGCCATGAAATACATCACCTATGCGCTTCTTGCGAGCCTTATAGGAAGCATCATCGGATTTACAATTGGTTTCCAGCTGTTCCCAAGGCTCATCATTACAGTATACGGCTCCATGTACAGCACCCCGTATATCATGACTCCGTTCCGTTTCGATCTGGCACTCCTGTCCACAGCAATCGCTGTGCTTACCACAGTATCTGCAAGTCTCTTTGCGGCATTGAGCGAGCTTAAAGAGACACCTGCAAACCTCATGATGCCGAAGGCACCAAAGCCCGGCAAGAGAATACTACTTGAACGGATCACACCTCTCTGGAAGAGAATGAGCTTTTCCTATAAGGTGACCTTCAGAAACATTTTCAGATACAAGAAAAGATTCCTGATGACCGTGCTTGGAATCTCCGGATGTACTGCACTTCTTGTTACGGGCTTCGGTATAGGCAATTCGGTCAATGCCATCATGGGCAGCCAGTTTGAAGACATTTTTGTCTATGACGGAATGGTCTATTTTGATGAGGACAAGGAAGACCTCAATGTAGAGACCATCCTTGGAGAAAACAGTGAAATAGAAACCTACTTGACCGCGCACAACGAAAGTGTATCGGTGTATCAGAAAGGGTCCAGCAGAGAATATGAGACAAACCTTCTCATTCCTGAGGAAAGTGCAGGCCTTAGAGGCTTCATCGACCTGCATGATCGCGTAAGCAAAGAGGAAATCGAGCTTAATGAGGATGGTGCTGTCATTTCAGAGAAGCTGTCAAAACTTCTGGGCGTCTCTGTCGGGGATACTTTAGTCTATCGTGATACAGATTCAAGAACCTATGAGTTTAAAATCTCTGCAGTTGTTGAAAATTATCTTTCACACTATATCTATATGAGTCCGGACTACTTCAAGGGTGTGACACTGAGAGATGCAAGCGTCAATGCCGGGGTGTTTACCCTCAGCGATCCTGAAGGAATCGACGAATCGGCATTCAATGAGCAGCTTCTCGAGAATGAAGGCGTACTTGGCGCGATGCTTGTGGACACCATTCAGGAGGAGTTCGGAAAGAGCCTGGAATCCCTTGACTATGTGGTCTTCATTCTGGTTCTTGCAGCAGGAGCACTTGCTTTTGTCGTGCTTTATAACCTGACCAACATCAACATCACGGAAAGAATCAGGGAAATCGCAACCATTAAGGTGCTGGGCTTCAGAGACAAGGAGGTTTCCGCCTATGTCTACAGGGAGAATATCTTCTTAACCATCATCGGAACACTTGTCGGGCTTATCATCGGATTCTTCTTTCACCGGCTTGTCATCAACACCATGGAAATCGACAACATGATGTTCGGACGAGTCATCAGCACCATGTCGTATTTCTATTCCATGATTCTGACCATGGGATTTGCAGTATTTGTGAATCTGTTCATGTACCGGAAGCTGCAGCAGGTGGATATGGCCACATCATTGAAGTCAGTCGAATAGGAGGATAAGATGAGAATCACGAAAAATCCGGAAGAAAGAAAACAGGAGATTACTGAAACGGCCATGGCTCTTTTTGAGCAGAAGGGCGTTTCGAAAACTTCCATGAATGACATCGCGAAGGAACTTAATGTGGCAAAAGGGCTCATCTACTACTATTTCCGATCCAAGGAGGAGCTCATCTCTTTTGTTATCGATGAGTTCTCAAAAGGGGTTGACGAAGAGCTGGAAAAGATCATGAATGATGACGGAAAGTCTTTCTACACAAAGCTCAGCGCCATCATTAACCTCTTCTTCTCATCCATCAGAGAACATCCGGCCATGATGAACATCACACCTGGAAATCCTGGAGTGTTCGACTACATCAGGACAAGGCTCTCAGACATCGCCATCCGCCATGCGGAAAAACTGATTGAGGAAGGAAAGAAAGAAGGACTTGTGACCATAAGATATCCCAAATACATGCTGAAGATTCTCATCGGAGGAATAGCCGATCTCTATGTTGAAGGGGTAACTGATGTAGATATCCATAGGGTACTCATTGAAGATGCACTGGGACTTGAAAAGGATAAGATCATTTTTTAAGGATAGTTTCACAGGAAAACCGCAAAGCAGCCGACGAGGCAATATCTGCGGGTCATACCTCTTCTGAAAAGATGGGAGTGACCCGCTTTTATTCTGATCGGGAAGGACTATTTTTATCTCATGAAGTATAATATATAGTGAAAAGTGTCATGATGATTGTGATAAGCGGATTCTATGGAATAAGCCAGACTGATGAGAACAGCCTCTTCAGCGTAGGGAATCTATTGGGAAGATGTACAGCTACAAGTCATCCTCCATGATACAGACAGATGATATACATATGAGAGAAAATAAGGAAGTGAAATGATGTTTTTAGATACATCGAATCTGGAAGAAATCAGAGCATCCCTTAAAACAGGAATTTTCAAAGGAGTTACAACAAATCCCACCATACTCCTAAAGGAGAACAGAAGCCGCGAAGAGCAGATTGAAGCCATTCTTCATCTGGGGGTTGAAAAACTCTTTGTACAGGTAGTGGGCTCAACAGATGATGAGCTTTTTGAGGACTATAGAAGAATCAAAGTCCTGAACACAAAGAACAGCATCGCATATAAGGTTTCCATGGATCTATCAGGTCTTGAAGTCGTCAAACGGATAAAGGAAGACGACAAGGATGCTGAAATTCTGGGTACTGCAATCTATTCAGCCGACCAGGCGATTCTTGCGGCAATTGCCGGATGCAGCTCTGTTGCACCTTATGTCAACAGGATGGAGAACAACAGCATTGATCCCTATGAGGCCATAGAGAAGATGAGGCTTTTCATTGATGAACGGGATCTTGACTGCATGATTGTGGCCGCGAGCTTTAAAAATACGAGTCAGATTGTTCGAGCACTGACATCAGGTGCACATACCTGTACAATACCTTATGATCTCTTTCTGCAGATGATCAACAAGGATGTTGCGGGAAGTGCAATTGAGGTATTCAATGCCCATGGACATGCACTTGAGGAAATGGAGTAGAGTTTATCCTTAACAATAAAAGAACTGCTGAAATATGCAGTTCTTTTTATTGCGATTGAGCTTTTGAGAAAAATCGGATTGGACAGAAAAGATGTACAGGATAAGACCGGAGAATGACAAGTCACTCTCCGGTCTATGTAGTTAGTTATGGTCCTACTCTCTTAACGGTTACCGTCTTGACAGTTTCATTTCCGGCATCATCCGTTGCAAGAATCGTAAAGGTATTATCGCCTTTTTTGAGCTGGACAACTTCCTTCAGGTTATATGCTGCTGATGGAAGATCATTAAAGTATGACCAGTCTGGAGCGATGTTGACTAGCATATTGGAATTGAGACTTACCTTCAGACTTGGAAGGTTGTCTGTAACCAGAGCTTCAATAGTAATCTTGTCGAGCTTTGTGGTTTTGGGCAGCTCTTTTATCTGAATTACAGGCTTTGTGCTGTCTACGAATACTTTATGTGCAAATGCCAGAGAATTGCCTAACTGATCTTTTGCATCCACATCAATGGAATGATACCCATCTGGTAGGCTCAGTTCATGAGTAAATACCCATATACCACTTAAACCATCCCATGTGATGTTGACGTCCTGACCATTGATTCTGAGGTATTCGATCAATGACTCGTCTGAGACTGTTCCTTCAATTGTGATATTACCAGATGGCAGATTACCAAAGAATTCTGGTGAGGTTACCATGACAACAGGAGCTGTCACGTCACCTGCAAGATTCTCTGAAGGTTCTGGTATTGGCTGTGCTGGTTCTTCTTCTACAGGACCTGGTACAGGCTCTACTGGATCATTCTCTACAGGAGTCTTATCTGGCTTGATCTTAGCGATTTTCTTCAGAAGTTTGTTCAGATCTGTTGCCAGAGTGTTTCCGGCGTGGTCTACGATGACAAGCTGTGAATTTGCAGGCACTGGATTCACTGAGAAATCAAAGATGCCGTCATAGTTTATGACTGGCTCGGTTTCTCTGCTTACAACTGCCATATAGACTACACCACTAAAAGCATCACTTGCTTTGACGCTCAGGGTCTTTGTTTTCTCATCGTATGTTGCGCTGTCAAGAACAGGTTGTGCGGTATCCAGTTTAACCGGGAACTTCAGGCTCTGCCAAGCTGCATCTTCAAAGTCGACTTTTGTTCTGACTTCATAGAAGTACTCGCCATCTTTGACTGTCTTACCGTTGACTGTTCCATCCCATAGCCACGACAGATTAGTAGTGTAAGGTGAAGCGTCACCACCATCATAGTAGTTCTTTCTGAGATAGTTTTCGAGATAGAGCTTGCGGACTACATTTCCGTCTTTATCCAGAATATTGGCTTCAAAGTCTTTTGCATTTCTCAGGAAGGAAAGTACTGGAATGACATTATCCTGGCTTCCGTCTCTGTTTGGTGAGAATGCGATGTTCTCATATAAAGCATTATCTTCCAGATCGATTCCTAAGAAGGAAAGGTCATCTGTTGCACTGTCATATGATGCTAAGGCTGTATATCCGTAGAATGTAGTTTCATTATTATAGATTGTTCCGTCTACTACTGGAGCTTTGTCCCATTCTCCGTAGAATCCCATGTAAGGGATGCTTAAAGATGGATGAGTATCGGCAGCATCATCCAGAGTGACGAAGCCTTCTATGAAGGTTCCGTTTTCGAATACTTCACTTAGGGGAACATTCATCATCCATTCAACTGCATTTGAGAGATCGACTGTAACAGATACTTCTACTTTTCCGTTAGCCGGAACTATATATTCTTCTGCACTGAATGAAATCGGGAACTCACCGGACCAGAATCCGTTTGGCCCATCTTCACTCAGGGTTCCGTCGATATAGACACCCTGTGATTCAAGATAGTTATCATCGTCATCACTCAGGTCTGTCTGAACCGTACCTCTTGGGATATAGGTGACTTCTACATCACTTAAGTTTTCTATAATCAGACTGAATGTGGTCATGTTTCCGATTTCGCCTAGAGAAACCTTGCTTTCACCTGTGGTTTTCTCGTAAGCGACAGCAGGAGTAAGTGTAGCTGCAAGAAGATCCATGACACCGGCACCCTGTCTTCTAGGTGAGGTGAAATTGAATTTGCTAAGTTTATAGGCATTATTATACAATCCCATATCATTATGTGGAACTGCTGTGCTCATGAGAAGGTTTTTTGCCATCTGGATCTTCTTAGCACCAGCTAAATTAAAATCATTATTAACTCTCTGAAGAACGAGGGCCGATCCACCTGCAACATGAGGTGCAGCCATCGAAGTTCCGCTCATGGACTGATAACCGTTGTTCTGAGCAGTTGACCAGATTCCTCCACCAGGAGCTGTGATTTCAGGTTTGAAATCCAGATTAGGTGTGGTTCCCCAGGAGGTGAAGTCTGACATCTTTCCACCATTTGGATTTTCTGCTTCAACCATATTTCCGTTAAAGGCAACGAAGTTCGTGCCTGCTTCTATTTTATCTTTCAGCATTACGCCATATGATTGACCGATGAATACCGCTGGAATCGTAACGCCTGAAGGATAAGCCATGTTAATCATGCCATCTCCTGCATTATTATATACGATTACGCCGGCTGCACCAGCTTTACTGGCATTTGCGATTTTATCGACGAATGCGAGTTCTCCTCTTTCTATGAGCGCAATCTTACCTGTAAAGTCGCCGACAAATTCTTCAGGTTTGCCTAAACCGGCATAAAGGTATTCCACTTCGCCAGTAAATACATCCTTAGGATCCTTAGGACCTGCTGATGAATAAGCTGCAAGTACAGTTTCTTCACCATAGACAAATTCAAGTGCAGTTGCGGTAATGATGGTATTTTCTATGGATGCCACCTGAATGGATTCGCTCGCAAGACCAGGTGATCCTACTACGCCGATATCAGGGTTGGTATCAAATGGGTCGTCCCATCCGTTACCGAACAGTCCTGAGTTACCTGCTGATACTGCAGAGATCACACCATTATTCATGGCGTTTCTGATTGCCACCTGTTCAAGATCGTCTTCCTGAACATAGGAAGCGGTTGAGCCAAGGCTCATGTTGATGACATCTGCGCCAAGCTCGACGGAGTCGTCGATGGCTGCTACGATGACATCACCGAAGGTTGACGACATGGCCGGATTATTTCCGAAGACTTTCATGGCCAGAAGCTGAGCTTCTGGAGCGACGCCTTTGATTCCGCCATTTTCAGGATCTCCGTTTGCCCCGACTGTACCTGCTACATGCATACCGTGCTCGGATGCTTCAGGTCCAAGGTCCAGGATTTCCTGATTGTTGTCCATATAGTTATAGCCGTAAGGCACTTTAGCTGTTCTGTATGTTCCAGGCAATCCGTTAAGACTTGTCTGGGTGAGCTTTGCTTTGGTTGTGTCTGTAAGAATCATGTCTTTATGGGAAGGATCGACACCCGTATCAATGATCGCAACGACCATTCCTTCTCCGTCATAACCGGTTTCCATCCATGTCTCTACAGCATTCACTATGTCCTTGCTGTTTTCCATTTCAGGCTCAGGTCTTCCGAAAGTGTTGGCAACGGACACGTGAGTGACACCACTTAAATTCTTTATGTTTCTGATGTTTTTATATGCTGTCTCGATACTGAAACCGTTCAGAACGTTTTCGAAGGTTTTCAGCTCTTTCATGCTGATTCCAGCTGCTTTGATCAGAGATTTGACCGCTTTCTGTTTTGCGATGTTCTCTTTAATGAGCTTCTGTCTGGTAGCTTTATCGATTTCGCTGACTTTTTTTCCTTTCTCGGTTGCGTAGGTGATGACCGGTTTTCCTGTAACTTCTACAATCACTCTGACGATATCTTCATCGTTATAGAATGTCTGTGATCCTTTCAGGGAAACTTTGTCCAGCGAATCATCTTTCAGACTGACCGTTGTGTGTTTAGGTCTGTCAGCCTTGTTGATGACATCAGCTTTCGCCATAAATCCACCGGAAGTAAATAGAAATAAGAACAGTAGAAGCGATGCGATTCTTGATGTGTATTTTTTCAAATGCGTGGACCTCCTAAAATAAATTCACAGTGCATTCTGAATATTCACGTTATGTTGAATAAGTTAATAATAAGAATGCACTGCTGTTATGATTATAGCATTGTAAAAGGGATATACACCATCAAAAGTGACAGTGAATTGGTAAACATATTATGAACCTGACAATATTATCCTTTCATTTTTACCGATGATAAAGGAAGATGGTGTTGTTATTGAGGAAATGATTTGTCTATCAAATCACTTAGGCTTACCTGCCTTACCATGAATTCCATGCGAAATCCGCAAGAACAAGATATCATTTTCAGAATGAATGTTTATCTGTTATAATTTAGAATGTTGAAATGCGAGATGATCTGCTGATATACCTTTAAGAGGGATGCAGATCAGTCTTTAGAGAGGATCCGTAAAAGGATCTGGAAGTGCAGAAGCACAGATGGCATATAAAATGCCGTTTATGGGAGAATAGTAAAGTGAAGAAAATTGATAAGAAAATTGAAGCCATGAGAAAGTATGGAAATCTCCTCTGTCCGAAATGCAGCGGTGATTTCCAGATTGAAGGGAAAAGCCTGAAATGTGCACTAGGTCATACCTATGATATTTCGAAGAAGGGAACCGTAAACTTTGTTCTGGGCTATGGCGAGGAGAACTACAATCTGGCCATGCTGGAAGCAAGAGAGCGCGTAATCTCAGAAGGGTTCTTTGACGATATCGTTCTTGCGGTATGTGAAGAGATCTATACGGATTACCGCCTGAAAGGTGATATGGATCAGCCATTAAGAATTCTTGATGCAGGATGCGGTGACGGCAGTCACATTGCCCTCATCGGGAAATTTTTCGAAGAGAAGGGTGTTGAGACTGAGCTCATCGGTGTGGATATCTCAAAAGACGGCATTCATATCGCAGGAAGAAAGGACAATGATGTACTCTATTTTGTAGCAGACCTTGCACATCTTCCTTTTAAAGACAGGTCCATTGACGTCATCGTCAATATCCTGTCACCGGTAAACTATAAAGATTTCAGAAGAGTGCTCACGGAAGACGGACTCGTCTACAAGGTCATTCCCGAAACAGGATATCTGAAGGAGCTTCGTAAGCTCTATGGTCTTTCGGAGTATCAGAATACAGAAATCGTGCAGCACCTTAAGGACAACGCAAAGGTGATCAAAGAAAGAAAAATAAAATCAGTGGAAAACGTGGAAGCCTACCTTGATGATCTCCTTCTCATGACCCCTATGCTGTGGGACAGAGAAATTATGGATCCTGGCGCAAAGCTCAGGGAAATCACCATAGACTGCGCTCTTTTCACCTTTGGATTTGAAGAATAGACATTAAAGCTTGGAGGATGAGTATGGAAGATAAGAAAGGAAGTTACAGTGTCACGGATCTTACGTCCCTTGAAAAACTGGAACCTGTAAGAGTAAGACCTGGTATGTATATCGGGAGTACAGGACAGAAGGGTGTGCATCACTGTGTCTGGGAGATTCTTGACAATGCGATAGATGAAATCACCAACGGCTATGGCGATACCGCTTATGTGATCCTGAACAAGGACAAGAGTGTTACGGTCATCGACAATGGTCGAGGTATCCCGGTCGGGATCCATCCGACAAAGAAAATCTCCGGTGTGGAAATGGTCTATACGGAGCTTCATACAGGCGGAAAATTCAATAACGACAACTACAAGACCTCCGGAGGACTCCATGGGGTAGGTGCTTCTGTCGTCAATGCGCTCAGCAAATGGCTGGAAGTGGAAGTACATAAAGAAGGAAAGATCTACAGGCAGAGATTTGAACATACCTATGATGAAAAATACAAGAGAATGATGCCGGGAACCGCTGTGACAAAGCTTGATGTTGTGGGCAAGACCAACAAGCAGGGGACGAAGATCACCTTCATGCTGGACCCTGAGGTCTTTACCAGCATCGATTTCCGTTTCGAGATCATCGATATCCGTATGATGGAGCTTTCTTTCCAGAACAAGGGCATCACCCTTATTCTTCGAGACAGAAGAGGCGATGAGGAAGTGGAGAAGATCTACCACAGCGAAAGAGGACTTCTAGATTTCATCGAGTACCTCAATGAATCCAAGACAGTCATCCATCAGGAACCCATTCATTTCGAAGGGGAGCGTTCCATCGGAAATGTCACCCTCCAGGGTGAAGTGGTTGTCCAGTTCACAGACTCCAGTCTTGAAAATATCGCAAGCTATGTCAACAACATTCCCACAAGTGAAGCGGGCACCCATGAGACGGGCTTCAAGACGGGAATGACCCGTGCGTTCAAGGAGTGGGGAAAGAAGCTTGGCCTGACCAAGGACAAGAACTTCGAAGGAGACGATCTGAGAGAGGGAATGACGGCCATCGTAAAGACAAGGCTCACAAACCCCATGTTCGAAGGACAGACAAAGAACAAGCTCGGAAACTCCGAAGCCTATACCCTGATGAACGACTTAAGCTACTCCAAGTTCTATGAATGGATCGAAGATCATAAGGAAATTGCGGCGAATCTCATCAACAATGCTGTGGAAGCGGCAAAGAGAAGAGAGAAGATCAAAAAGATCAGTGACGCCGAAAGAAAGAAGGTCGGTAAGGGTACTGCGCCTCTTGCCGGGAAGATCGCTGTAGCGACTTCAAGGGACAAGGATGTCCTCGAATTCATCGTGGTTGAGGGAGACTCCGCCGGAGGCTCTGCAAAGCAGGCGAGAGACAGAAGGTTCCAGGCCATCATGCCGTCCAAGGGAAAGATCATGAACACCGAGAAGCAGAAGCTTGAGAATGTCTTAGGCTCCGAAGAGCTGAGGCTCTTCAACACCGCTATCGGAACTGGTACCTTGAATAGTTTCAAAATGGAGGATGTCCGCTACGGAAAGATCATCATCATGAGTGATGCCGACGTCGACGGATACCATATCCGTACCCTGTGGCTCACCTATATCTACCGCTACATGAAACCGCTGATCTCGAACGGAATGCTCTACCTTGCACAGCCACCGCTCTATAAGCTGTACAAGAACACGAAAAAAGGACAGGTTCATAAATACGCCTACTCCGATGACGAGCTTGAGGCAACGAAGAAAGAATTCGGTACAGGCTACAATATTCAGAGATTCAAAGGGCTGGGCGAAATGAACCCGGACCAGCTATGGGAAACGACGCTTAACCCTGAAACAAGAACACTTCTTCGCGTGACCATCGATGATGCGGCACGAGCGGAGAGAATGGTCTCGCTTCTCATGGGTGATGTCGTGGAGCCTAGAAAAAATTATATCTACAAGCATGCAGAGTTTTAGGAGGGAAAGTTTTTGGCCAGTAAAAATCAGATACCAGTAGACAACAATATCATAAACGCCCCTCTTGAAGAGGTAATGCCGGACAATTTCCTCCCCTATGCCGTCGAAGTGGCAAAGGACAGAGCGCTTCCTGATGTACGTGACGGACTGAAGCCCGTGCACAGAAGAATCCTCTATGGAGCTTATCAGCTGAAAGCTTTCCATGATAAGCCCTATTTCAAGTCCGCAAGAATCGTCGGAGACATCCTTGGTAAGTATCATCCTCATGGTGATGCCTCTGTCTATGATGCCATGGTCATTCTGGCACAGGACTTCTCCACAAGACTTCCACTCATAGACGGTCACGGTAACTGGGGCTCCATAGACGGAGACAATGCGGCGGCCATGAGATATACAGAAGCCAGGCTCTCAAGAGGAGCTGAGGAGATGCTTCGTGACATCGACAAGGATACGGTGGATTTCACCTACAACTATTCCGATACGGAGCTTGAACCGAAGGTTCTTCCTGCAAGGTATCCGAACCTTCTTGTGAATGGCGCCTTCGGTATCGCGGTCGGTCTTGCGACCAACATCCCGCCGCACAACATGCGAGAAAGCATCGATGCGGTATGTGCCTACATCGACGACCCTGAGATTTCCGTTTCAGGACTCATGGAACATGTCAAAGGACCGGATCTTCCCACAGGAGGTGTCCTCATCGGAGGAGACTCTCTTCTTGAAGCCTATGAGAAGGGTGAAGGAAAGGTCATATTAAGAGCTGATGCCAAGGTTGAGAAACTGACTACAGGAAGATATGCCATAGTCATCACTGAATTCCCTTACAGAAAGAACAAGGCGAAGCTTCTTCAGCAGATCTCCAACATGACTGCGGACAAGAAGCATCAGAAAGCCCTGGACGGAATCATGGACATCAGAGACGAATCGGACCGTGAGGGTATCCGCTCCGTCATTGAATTCAAAAAGCAGATCGAACTCGAAACTGCAGAGAAAATTCTTCTCTATCTCTACAAGAGATGTGATCTTCAGATCAACATCAACTTCAACATGGTCGCACTTTACAAGGGAAAACCTGAAACCATGGGTCTTAAGGACATCATCAGGTACTATGTCGAGCACCAGAGAGAGGTTGTCACAAGAAGAACACTGAAAGAGCTCGATATCGCACAGAAGAGATTCCATATCGTGGAAGGCTTCATGAAAGCCATCGACATTATGGATCAGGTCATAAAAACCATCAGAGAGTCAAGTTCCAAAACCAATGCACGTGAAAATCTGGTCAAGGAATTCTCATTCAGCGAAGAACAGGCGACAGCGATCTTAGAACTGATGCTCTACAGACTGACGGGCCTTGAACTGAATGCTTATGTCAAGGAGCACAATGAGCTCACAAAGCTGATAAAGAGTCTTGAAAAGATCATAAACAGCCGTAAAGAGCTGGACAAACTGGTCAAGAAGGAACTCCTGGAAGTTGGGAAGAACTACGGCGACGACAGACGTACAAAGATCATCAAGGACGAAGAGGAAGCGGTCATCGACGCCATGGACATCATCGTTCAGGAAGACGTCGTGGTCACCATCTCAAAGGAAGGTTTCATCAAGCGTATGCCGCTGAAGAACTATCAGAGGGTGACCTCTGATGTGAGCGCCATCGAATACAGAGAAGGAGATGAAATCAGTGTCATCCTGGAAAGCAATACAAAGGATACCCTCTACATCTTCTCCAGTGGCGGTGTGCTCTATCAGCTGAAGACCATGGATGTTCCTGAGCATAAGTGGAAGGATAAGGGCGTACGCCTGGACAACTACATCAAGGGCATCGACTTCAACGAAGAAACCATCATCGCCGCTTTCTCGGTGGAAAGCAGTGCGGATGAGGGTACCCTTAAGTTCATCACTTCTAGGGGATACATGAAGAAAACTGCCCTTGAGCAGTTCAAGACCAACTACACCAAGATCATCGCATTAAAGCTCAGAAAAGAAGAGAAGCTTGTGGCTGTGATTCTTGAGCGCAACAGAGTGCTTTATGAAAACACTTTAGGTGAGCTTCTTCCTAAGGTCTACAAGGACTATATCTATGAGAACAGGGATCAGCTGCACTTTATGGATCTGCCTGCAGTGCCTTACTTTGTGAGAATCCTTACAAAGAACGGTCTGGACTTTACGGTTCCAGAGGCGGATGTCATGGTCAAAGACAGAATGACGACGCCTGACGCCTTCATCAGTCTTCCGGACAAGGATGAAGTCTACAAGGTTCACTATGAGACAGACTACGAGGCTAAAGCCTTTAACCTTACGGTTTCCGACCGCGGTGAGATAAAAGTCACCCAGAGGGCGTCAAGATCGAAGAACCTCTTTAAGGTAAGCGGAGAATCCTACCTCAGTCTCATCATCGTGACAAGTGTAGGCACCTACTACAAGCTGCCCATGTATATGTTTGAAAATCTGGAAGGCTCTGTACTTCTGTCCGATCTTTATGATGGAGTGGACAAGAACGAAAGAGTTGTGGGCATTTTCACTCTTGAAGAGGATGCGTCTGACAGCCATGAAGTCTATTTCGTTACAGAAGAAGGCATGGTGAAGAGAACCCCTGCGAGTGATTTCAGAGGCGATGTGACCACATCCCATGTCATGAAGTTCAAGCAGCCTACGGATAGACTGATCTACGCGGAAGCTTTCCCTGGCGAAATGGATGAGGACATTCTCCTCATCTCCGAAAAGGGTATGGCCATAAGGTTTGAGACCAGCAGCATATCACTTCTTTCAAGAAACGCCTCGGGTGTTCTTGGAATGAACCTGAAGGATGAGGATCGTATATTCTTTGCTCAGGTCATCACAGATGAGAAAGAGATTGTGATCGGTTCCAAGGCCAATGAGGATGAAACAATAAAGATCAAGGACATCAAGCTTCAGAACCGTGCCACAAGAGGAAAGAACATCATGATGGTGGTTCTTGGAGATAAGATCAATAAGGTGGATCCAAGCTGAAGAGATAGGTGTCATGAAATAAATAGTATCTGAAAACAGAAATCTCCCCGGATCAAGGGCAGTGATGCACTGCTGATCTCTGGGGAGATTTCTTTTATATTGATACGTAATGATAGAATAATTCGCGTTTTTATCACTCTAGAAGATAGTCTAGTATGTTTTTAACTCTGATTCCTTCAATGTCATTGAATACTGTCTGATCCATGGTTAAAATGTATTTTGGATAGTTGTCTGATATTGCTTCGAGTGGTCGAATTTCACGTTCTCTTGTTTTTTCGTCTAAAATTGAAGCTGAGACCTGGAAATAAATTGTTTCATTTGGCTTAAATGCCACAAAATCAACTTCAAGTTCTCCTAGCTTTCCGATTGTCACTTCATAACCGCGTCGAAGAAGTTCCAGAAATACAACATTTTCAAGTACAGGGCCGTAATCGCGATTTCGCTGTCCAATCAGTCTATTCCGTATGCCTATATCGACGATATAATACTTCTCTAAGGTTTTAAGAAACATTTTACCTTTGAGATCATAGCGGTTGGCTTTATAAATGATAAATGCATTCTCAAGCATTCTAAGATAATTATCAACAGTTTCGCTGGTGGTCTTTCTGCCACTGCTGGTGAGATAATCACTGATTTTCTTGGTGGAGACAACGCTGCCAATATTTGCTACAATGAATTTCAATATATTCTCAAGTAATGCTGCATCTCTGACATGATTTCTTTCTATTACGTCTTTCATGAGTATCGTATTATAGATTCCTTCAAGAAATAGCCCTATGGTATCTGGATATTCCATTAGTTCGACAACAGTGGGAAGTCCTCCATATTGAAGATACTTGGAAAAAGAGTCCTGAAGAGTCAAGATCTGATCGGTTTCTATAAAATCCAGGTACTCTTTAAAGCTGAGTGGGTGCATTTTAATTTCAACATATCTTCCAGAGAGAAATGTCGACAGCTCAGAAGAAAGAAGATAAGCATTAGAACCTGTAATGTACATGTCAACATCTGCATCTACAAGGAAAGAATTGACTGCTTTTTCCCAAGATGATACCTGCTGCACTTCATCAAGAAGAATATAGTACTTGTTCTCTTTTGAATCCATTCGTGCATCAATGTATTCGTAGAGTTTTTTATAGCTTTTTAATTCATCGAACTTAAATGATTCAAAGTTTATTCGGATAATCTGAGTCTTATCTACTCCGTTATCCAGCAGGTGATTTTCGAATAAAGAAAGTAGTGTGGATTTTCCACAAAGTCTCAATCCTGTAATAACTTTAATTAATGGTTTATCTTTATACTGAATGAGCTGATTAAGATATAGATTTCTACTTTTCATGATAACACCTCTTTTTTAAAGTATAACCGTAAAAAAGCATAATTAGAATAATTATTAAGGCATAACCGTAAAACTAAGAAATTTACAATTTTTTTCAGATATAAACGGAGAATTAATTGGTGAAGCTGATGAATATGGAACAGCATGACTCATTTAATTATCTGGGGAAAACATAACCTGTTTATAAAATCACTGTAATTATCTGGAATATCGGAAAAGGACTGATATGAGTAGATCATTGTTTCTGGTCACTGAGTCTGACCAAACGCAAATACTGAAAACGTAGTCATAAACCGTGGTAAACCCTGTTTAATCACTCAGAGATGTTTTATGATGAAAAAGATAAAACAACGAAAAAGAGGTGTAACAATGACACGAAAAGAACGTTTTAGTGAAGGGATTCAGAGATTCGGACGATCCCTGCTTCTACCTATAGCCATCATGGCACCTATGGGTATGATTCTGGGAATTACCGGCCAACCCTTCGTGAAGTAAATTTTCTGTCTGTTCATTGGTGATTAAAAATCGACCAGTATAATTAAGACAGGTTATATGTTATGGACTCAAAGGTCCGTTTATAAAGAGAGCAGAAAATAAGCTGAAACAGAAAGTGGAGGTAGTGAATATGGAGAAGAAAGCCCTTGTGATCGTCAATCCGTCTTCAGGAAGAGAGAAGGCAGAACAATACGCTGAAGATGTGGTCAAGATTCTGGAAAAGAAATATGATGAGGTGACTGTCCGAAAAACTGAAGGAGCAGGAGATGCAAAGAGGTTTGCGAGCGAAGCTGCGGAAGAAGGCTATGACCTTGTCGTTGCCATGGGTGGTGACGGTACAGTCAATGAAGCTGTAAATGGTCTGGCACCTCACGCTAAAAGACCGAATTTCGGTATTGTGCCCATGGGTACAGTGAATGATCTTGCTAGAGTTCTCGGGATTTCTCTTAACCCTGAAGAGTCAGTCAAAGTGTTTGAAGGAGACAATCTTCAGGCAATAGACATCGGAAAGGTAGGAGACCGCTACTTCAACAATGCTATGTCCCTTGGGGATATCTCCGAAAGCATCTATCAGGTGACATCGGAAGAGAAATCAAAGATGGGCCCCCTTGCCTACTTTGTTGCTGGGGCAAAAAAACTGATGGATCACGAAAATATCCGGATTAATCTGAGCTACGGAAATAACAGTATGGATATAGAGCTTGCGGCACTTGTCATTGTGCTCACAGGTTCCATCATCGGTATTCAGGATGTCATTCCCACAGCTGATCTTGAAGACGGAAAGCTGCATGTGGTACTGATCCATGAACTGAATTTCGTGGAAGGCATGAAGCTTCTGCCTAAGGTGTTCAGCGGAGAAGTCACTGAATCGGAGAATGTGACCTACATCGTTACCGATAAGATCTCCATCAGATCGCTCGGTGATGAAGACTATACCAGCGACGTGGACGGTGAAGAAGGACCGAAGCTTCCGTTTACGGTTGAAGCGCTGAAAAGCCATATCCAGATTCTGGTTCCACCCAAAGAAGAAGAAAAAGAATAGATAGGCAAATGAAAGAACAGATAAGAGGAGAACCCATCAGAGAGTTGCAATCAAGCAGTTTCTGATGGGTTCTGTTACGAATAATAATCGATAAGTTATTTCTGACATAGTCCAATAAGGATTCTGATTCCTGAAATCAGAATCCTTATTGAGACAGGATCTATTCATGTCGATCATAATGCATCCCTTAAACTATTTGAACCGGGCAAAGGCTACAAGGGTGCCTCTGTCACAGGATTCAAAGCCGTTCTTCTCATAGAAATGCCTGACATTCCTGGCTTCTTCAGTGAGCAGCACTTTCTGACGGACATGCTTGTACTTTTCAAGAACTTCCTGTAGGAGCATACTTCCGATTCCTTTATCTCTATGGGACTTCATGATCAGTATATCCTGAATGTAGAGGATCGTTTGGCCATCACCGACGGTGCGGATAAGGCCGATAAGTTCTTCATCTTCCCATGCCGTGATGACATCCAGTGAGTGCGTGAGTGCAGACTCCAGTACATCCAGGTCTTCGGTATACGCAGACCATCCAGCGTCATTATACAGTTTTTCGACTTTTCTCATGTCGATCTGTCGGATATCTAATAATTTCGTATTCACTCATAACCTCCCGGAAATGTATTCATTTCATGTCACTATGATAAACTAAACTCGGCTTTTTTGAAATACAAGAAAAAAGCCGTGACGGTTAAAAATCACAGCTTTTTCTCCCTGCATGAAAGCAGAAGCTTCATGCATATCTATTTTTTGTTTGGCTTGGGGCAGATTAAGATTTTCTGTTTTAGATGAGTCTGAGGATAAGTCCTCTTAGGTCCTGCTCAGTCGGCTTCACGGGGTTTCCCGCTGTGCACATGTCCTTCATGGCGGAGCCTGTGAGATAATCCATATATTCTATGACCTTGTTCCGGTCGATACCTGCCGTAATGAGATTTTTTGGAATGCTCAGCGCCTTCTTCAGAAGGATTACACTCTGAATGAGGGCATGCGCGGCAATATGATCATCTTCGAAGGCAAAACCCATGTGTCTTGAGATCTCCGCATAGCGTTTCATGGAGGCTTCATCTTTCATGTTGTATTCCATGACGTAGGGGAGAAGAATGCCGTTGCACTTTCCGTGGGAAAGATGGAACTTCGATCCGATGGCATGAGCGATGCTGTGATTGATGCCAAGGGAGGAGTTGTTGAAGGCGATGCCCGCCATGCACGAAGCAATCTGGAGCTTTTCCCGCCTTAGGAGATCTTTGCCGTCCTTGAAGGACGGGATGAGGTTTTCAAAAATGAGATTGATTGCCTGCAGGGCATAGGAATCCGAAAATTCATTGGCATCCCTTGAAACATGGGACTCTATGGCATGGGTAAGAGTATCGATGCCCGTATCTGCAGTGATGAAATCCGGTGCGGATTTTGTAAAGACAGGATCTAGGATCGCAAGATCCGGAAGCATGACCTTACTTGTTATGGGAATGTCATCATAAGGCCAGGCGGCAGCATCCAAGAAGGATCATCTTCCTTCAGAGGATGCTGCTGTTCTTTTTTAAGAACAGAATGTATTGATATATTTATTATTAAATATATAGTTGAATTTATCGATAAATTGATTGATGAATTACTGTGTTTAATGTAAAATATTCATGAGGGGTGAATCAAATGAGTAAAATAGCAGAAAGCAGGACTTTGTATAATGAACCCGTCAGTATTTCTTCGTTTAATCAGGGTAAAGCGAATAAGATATTTGAAGAAGTGAATACTGAAGGAATAAAGGTAGTCCTAAAAAACAATAAAAGGATCGGTGTGATTGTTTCTCCTTCTAAATATGATGAGATGACTGAACTCTTAGAGGATTGTAAACTGGTACTTTTAGCTATGAACCGCATGAAATCTAACCATAAGAAACCTGTACCAATGAGTGATGTCATGAAAAGATTCGGCATCACACAAGAGGACCTGGATGATACTGATGTAGATATAGATATTTAACAGAATATTGAATTTCATCCTACGAGGTGTATTGATGAGCTGGCAAATCAAATTTTATGAAGAAGCAATAGTGGATATAGAAAACCTGGATGGTTCCAAGAAGAAGGAAGTCATGAAGGGAATATTAAAGGTCTCTCAAAATCCCCTTTCGAACACTGAAGGTGGTTATGGAAAACCATTAGGAAACAAGTCAGGAGTAAATCTTACTGGATTCTTTAAAATCAGATTTAGACAATCAGGGTTGAGAATTGATTATTACCTCGAACGACAAGATGAGATTATGAATATAGTCATCGTATCAATAAGGGATAATGATTATGTCTATGAGCAGGCTGCTAAACGATCAGGAAAATAATATAAACTTCATGCAACTCACTTCATTCAAATGAAGTGAAAAATAGGATAGATTAGAGGCTTCTTATGTCAAAGTAAGAAGCCTCTATCTGTCTCAAAAGTTATAATCGGGAAATATAAACAGAGATACGATACGAATTATGAGGTTGCACAATAAAACCAGCAGGAAATGAAATTGATTGAGGGGATGGAATTAGTGTAAGATAAGAGGAATAAGTCACTCTTAAGAAATACTGTCCCTAAAATATGAGCGCAAAGAACACGCGAACAACGTAAGATGAAAATCAGATTTTAAGGAGGAACAGAATATGAATAAAATCAGATGGGGCATACTAGGCTATGCAAGGATTGCCAAGAATGAGGCCATACCGGCTATAGAAGAATCGGAGTCATCCATGCTTTATGCGGTGGCATCAAGAAGCGAGGAGAAACTGGAAGAAGCAAGGAAACTTTATACCCCTTGTATGCTTTATTCCAGCTATGAAGATCTCATCGAGGATGAGGATATCGATGCGGTATACATACCGCTGCCCAATTCCATGCATAAGGAGTGGGCAATAAAGGCCATGGAGAAAGGGAAGCATGTGCTCTGTGAGAAGCCGATGGCTTTGAATGAGGAAGAAGTTAAAGAAATGTTGGAAGCCTCAGAGAAATATGGGGTGATTCTCATGGAAGCGGTGATGTACCGCTATACCCACAGAATAGCCATAGTCAATGAGATTCTTAGGAGCGGTGTACTTGGTGATATCCGTCATGTGGACTCCACTTTCAGATTCTTCCTTGATCGGGAAAACACCATCAAGATGAAACCAGAACTTGGTGGGGGCGCCCTTTATGATGTGGGATGCTATCCGCTGAACTTCATCACCATGGTGATGAAGGAGGAACCGATTAAAGTATCCGCTTTTGCGAAGTTTGAAAACGGAGTGGATGTGCAGGTTTCAGGTCTGCTTCAGTATGAGGACGGAAGAACTGCAAGTCTTCATTCCGGGTTCAATGCCTTCGGAAAGAACTGCAGCGAGATCATAGGCACAAATGGAAGACTGGAGGTTCCCGATACTTTTCTAGACAATGACGGTGTGATGAAGCTCTATACCAAGGATGGTGTGGAGGAAATCACAGTGCCATGGTGTCACAGGTACACTTTAGAGTTCAATGACTTCTCGGAAGCGATTCAGGAAAAGAGAAAACCGATGTACAGTCTCGAGGATAGTCTTCTGATGAGCAGGATTATGGACAGGCTTTTGAGAGAAATCAGAAAGTAGATGCCGGTTTAATCGGTTTCCGGTTAATGGTGTATTCATTCCAGTCCCTTAATGAGCAAAGAGAAAAAATATGAAAGATATTGTTACGTGGGAAAACAAGGAGGTGCAACGTGCTTGTAAAAATCAAGAATATCATGGAGCTGGAAGGTTTCAAGGATGCAAAAATCGTAGCGGGAATAGAAGGTCTTGGCAATACGGTGAATAATGCCATGCTGATGGAAGTGCCGGATATCTTTCCCTATGTGGATACCAACAATCTCCTGATCACCACGCTCTTTCCCATCTATGAGGATGAGGAAGCTCTTCTGAATCTGATTCCGAGGCTCCATGCCAAAGGAGTCTCGGGAATCTGCATCAAGCCTTTCCGTTACATCAAGAATATCCTGCCTGAAATGATCAGACAGGGGAATGAGCTTGATTTTCCCATCATAGAGCTTCCGACTGATGCCAATCTTTCGAGCCTTGTGATGGAGATTCTGGAGATCTCCCTGAACAAACATATCGATCTTCTCAATTTCAGGAATCATGTCCATGACCGGTTCATGCAGCTTTTCCTGGAAGGCAAGGATATTCCGGAGCTTCTTGATAATCTGGCGGAGATCTGCGAGAGCCCAACTGTGCTTCTTGACGGATCCAAGAAAATCCAGATGAAGTCAAGAGACATCAGAGAAGAAGAAATCGTCACTTCCGGCAGCCATGAAAGCGGAACACTTGTGATAAAGGTTCAGGGAAAAAGCTACAGAAAGGATGACTACATCCTTCATCCCATAAAGGCGGGCTCAAGGCTTTTCGGTCATATCCTCATTCTTAAGGGAGAAGGCGGTGCCGAAAGTCTTCTGGTTGCGGCTGAAGAAGCTTCGCTTCTTATCGCCTCGGTCTATTTCAAGAACTATGCCGTGATGGAGAAGGAGAGAAGCTTCCAGGATTCCTTTATCCGAGATATCCTTCAGGGGAAGATCACATCGCCCATGGAGACAGTAAACAAGGCAAAGTACTTCGGATGGAACATGGAATTCCCTCAGGTGATTCTCGTTTTGAAGCTCTTCGATCACAGCGAGAAGAAGAAGAAGGATCTCTATGAGGAAATCATCGATTCAAGATACATCGATGATGTTCTGGAATCGGAGCTTAAGCTTACCCACAGCAAGTTCAAGATCGTGTATCTTGATGATTCCATGGTCATCTTCATCAACTCCATCTTCATGGAGAAACGAGACGGAAGTCTCCTTAAAGTAGGGGAGAAGCTCATCAGGAAGATTTCCTCGAAGATGGATGTAGGCATCGGAATCTCAGAATCCGCTTTAAGTATAGAGAACCTTCCAGGTGCCTACAGACAGGCGAAGATCGTCACGGAAATCGGATATATCCTGAACGCCTCCTCCTTTGTATCCTTCCATCAGGACTATGAGATGTTCTCCCTTATCCGTGAAATCAGAGACCAGGAACTGCTGAACGGTTTCGTGAAGAAAAAACTTGGTGCACTTCTTGAATATGATGAGAAGAATGATGTGGGCCTTCTCCACACCCTAAATGTCCTCATCGAGGAAAACTTCAATGCAAGGAAGGCTTCAGAAAAACTCTATATCCATTACAACACCATGAGGCACCGTATGGAGAAGATGAAAGAACTGGGGCTTGATCTGGAGAGCGGTTTTTCCGTTGGAGAAATTGTATTTGCCTACCATATTCTGGTATGGCAGAAAGCCATGAAGACACTCAATGAAAATATCTGAATTGAGGTTTTGAGTAAAAGACGGTCCGCATCTGAATATCTTTATCACTGGATTCAGTTCACAGACAAATCGGGTTATAAATGAAGAGTTCATTGTCACTTGTTGACAATGAACTCGTTTTCTTTTATCAGTATGTCATGATGAATTCACATTTTCAATGTGATATGCTTTTAACAACAGGAAATCGTACGAGATTAAAATCAAGCGACTAGGAGGAAAATTAAAATGGTAGATATCAAGGTTTATAAACTGGCAATGTCCGGTCCAGATGATGTATCTGAGCTTCAGAAACTGGTGGACAAGGGAGAAATCAGTCCTTCAGAAATTATAGCGGTTCTTGGCAAGACAGAAGGTAACGGCTGCGTAAATGACTTCACAAGAGGTTTCTGCACAGCAAGCTACAGGGCGCTTCTTTCAAGGCTCACAGGTCTTTCCGAAAAGGAAGTGGAAAAGAAGGTCGCCTTTGTCATGTCCGGTGGAACAGAAGGCGTCATGGCGCCTCATGCGATGATCTTCACAAGTTCTGAGGTGGAGGCCAAGAAGGAAAATGATGAAAGTGCGCTCAGCGTAACCGTCGGTTTCACAAGAGACTTCCTTCCGGAAGAGATGGGCAGAATGCCCATGGTTCACGCAGTGAGAGATGTGGTTCTTAAGCTTATGGAAGACGCAGGAATCGAAAGTACCGAAGATGTGCACTTTGTGCAGATCAAGTGTCCGCTTCTCACCTCCGACAGAATCATCGAAGCGGAGAAGAGAGGGCAGAGCGTAGCGGTTCAGGATACCTACAAGTCCATGGGTTATACAAGAGGAGCATCCGCACTTGGCGTGGCCATCGCACTGGGTGAAGTGACTGAAGAGAGCGTAACAGAGGAATCCATTCTTCATGACTGGAGCCTGTTCTCAGGCGTGGCTTCCACATCCGCAGGTGTTGAGCTTCTGAACTGCGAGATTATCCTCATGGGGAACTCGAAGAAGTCTGTAAGCAGATATAGAATCGGACACAGCGTCATGCAGGATGCCATCGATATGAAGAGCGTCATAGAGGCTATGAGAAATGCGGGTCTTGAAATCGATCAGCTGCCTACGGAAGAAGACAAGAAGAGAATCGTGAATATCCTTGCTAAGGCTGAAGCTTCGCCTGACGGTTATGTCAGAGGAAGAAGAAACACCATGCTTACAGATTCAGACATCAACCATACAAGACATGCAAGAGCTGTCGTAAACGGCGTCATCGCCTCACTCATCGGAGATCCGATGGTCTATGTATCTGGAGGAGCTGAGCATCAGGGACCTGCAGGTGGCGGCCCTGTGGCTGTGATCATCGAAAAGTAAAAAACTTAAAATAACGATTAAGGAGACAGAATATGAGTTTACTGATCAATATCATACCCCTTATCATTGTTGTGGTCCTTCTCTTTATGAAGAAACATATGCTTGTTGCTGGACTTGCGGGGGGATTAGCCGCAGTCATCATCGGAGGCATGAATCTTGGTGATGTCTCAAGCATGTTCGTCGACGGCATTTCAAACATGCTCGGCATAACCGTTCCGATACTCTATGCAGCTTCCGCAGCCATGGTATCAAAAGCCGGATCCATCGAAGCGCTTGTTGAGCTTTCAAGAAGAAGCCTTAAAGGAAAAATTGCTGTCCTTGGCGGATTCATCGTGCTCATTCAGGGATTTGCAACCTACATGGCCGGTATGGGCGCAGGAAACACCATGGTCACCGCACCGCTTGTAGCAGCTGCCGTAGGCGCTGTACCTGAAGTGGTTGCCGCCATGGCGATCATCTCGGCTGTCGGCTTCACCACATCACCGGCTTCCACAGAAACCATCCTCGCTGCGGAAAGCGCAGGCGTGGATGTGACACTGCATGCGTCAAACATGATGCCCTATACCATCATCTTCTACGTCCTTGCCTTTGCACTGGCCGTATATGGCGTGTATAAGAGAGGGTCACTTGTGAAGAGCACAAACGCAGAGAGAAGCGTATTTGAGGAGAAGACCACAGGAAATCTTCTCAGACAGTCCATTCCTGCCATCGCACTCCTTATCATGGTGGTCATGGGTTCGAAGCTTAATGCACTCATCGGGTTTGCGGTATTCACCCCTGGTACGACAGTCATCCTAACAGCTGTTCTAACCGTGCTTCTTACACCGCTGAATACAGATGAAACCTCTGAAGCTCTCATAGAAGGTTCACGGTTCATTCTGACCACAATGTTTGCCGTAGGTATTTTCCTGTCCTTCATCAATATGATTGCTGCCCTTGGCACGTTTGAACAGATTGCTGGCATCGCAAAAAGTGCGCCGGAGTCCATCATCCTTCCGGTTGCGATGATCATCGCATTCCTTATCGCGATTCCATCAGGCGCATTCACCGCAGGTGTACTGACGCTGATCCTTCCGACGCTATCGGCGCTTGGCCTGCCTTCTGAAGCCATGGGATTTGTTGCCATCGCAACGGGTCTTGGTACTCAGATCAGTCCGGTGCAGATCAATGTGGCGGCACTGGCCAAAGGTTTTGACTCAGATATCATGGGCGTCATCAGGATGAACTTCAAGTATGTCATAGGCGCAATGGTCCTTCTGACGGTGATGGCAGTTATTGTCGTATAGCACAGCAAGAAAATAAATAATAGCTCATACAGTAAAGCAGAAAGTGAAAAGAGGAACGGAAATGGCAGAAAAGCAAAAGCAGATGGATATCATATATGGAATTGAAGATGTTCCTGAATTCAGGAAGGCGCTGCCCCTTGCCTTCCAGCACATTCTCGCCATGTTTGCGGCCAACATCACGGTACCCCTTATGGTCTCGTCTCTCCTTGGTATGTCACCGAAGGAGACGACGTTTCTGATCCAGTGTGCGCTTTTTATGGCAGGGATCGGCACACTGATCCAGATCCGGAAGAACAGAAGAATCGGATCGGGCCTACCCATCGTGATGGGCACAAGCAATGCATTTCTTTCCACGGTGCTGTCCATTGCGGGCAGCTTCGGGATCGGAGCGGTATTTGCTTCAAGCTTCATCGGAGGACTTTTTGAAATTTTCCTCGGCAAGAATCTGAAACGGCTAAGAAAGATATTCACCCCTATCGTATCTGGCGTTGTGGTGATCACTCTGGGTATCACGCTTATCCCTGTCGGCATACGTCAGGCAGCGGGAGGCTCAGATAATCCGGGTGATCCCAAAGCGTTGATCGTTTCATCGGTTGTCCTTTTGACGATCATTCTTGCCAATAAAATGAAAAGTAAATTCCTTAAATCGGCATCGATTCTCATCGGAATCACCGTAGGGTTTATCCTCTCGGGTTTCATGGGGATGGTGGAAATCAGGACAGTTTTTGAAAGCAGCTGGTTTGCGGTTCCAAAGCCCTTGCAGTACAAGTGGGACTTTCAGCCGGCAGCCATCATCGGTATGCTGTTCATGTATATCGCCACAACCATTGAAACCCTCGGCGACATCTCGGCGCTTACGGTGGGAAGTGAAAACAGAGAACCTACAGAAGAAGAGCAGGCCGGAGGTGTCATCGCAGACGGTTTAGCCAGCTCACTTGCTGCAGTCATGAACGGATTTCCGAACACTTCCTACACTCAGAATATCGGAGTGGTCAACCTCACCGGCGTATTCAGTAGACACGTGGTGAAGATCGGCGCTATCATCCTGCTCATCTTAGCCTTTTTCCCCAAATTCGCCTCTCTTCTGTCCATCATGCCGACGCCTGTACTTGGCGGAGCCTCCATTGCGATGTTCTCCATGGTTGCAGTTTCAGGGCTGTCCCTTCTGTCAAAGATCCCCATGAACAGCAGAAATTCGCTTATCGTGGCTTTGTCATTAGGCATCGGCATCGGTCTTAGCCTGGTTCCGGAAGCGGTATCGGTATTCCATCAGGATATACAGCTGATTCTGACATCGGGTGTGGTTCCATCTGCATTGATGGCGATAGCCCTTGAGTTCTGGCTGCCTGAAGAGGGTGCCAGGTCATGACACTTCATGGAATAAGCATGGACAGGTATCTTCATGAGCGATATTTCGAGAAAGACAATAAAGACTTAGGCAAAGTGCACAGTGTGTTTCAGCGTGTCATCAATGTGGAGACGGGAAAGGGGGACATCTTCTCTCTTTCTCATCCAAGAGATGCCTATATGCCCTTTATGATCCAGGTGAGAGAACGTCATGATTTTCTCATGGAAGAACATCTGGAGGGGAAAAAGGTATGTTTCCAGAATGGATGCCTAAGCATAGGGAGCCTTGAGATTAGCCTAGACGAGATTGAAATTAAAGAAAGAATACAGAGAAAATATAAGATTACAGAAAGTCTATCTGAAAGTCTTGAGACCGCAAAGGGGATCCTTCAGAGATATGGTAAAAGAGGCGGATGCCTTGGATACTATGGACAGTATGAAGATATGGACCTTATGGAGAAAGAACTGGCAAAGCGCATCGGCTCACTGGAAACAGAAATGGACTTTGGACGGCTCATCGGATTCGGAAGGGGACTTACGCCTTCCGGAGACGATTTCTCGGTGGGACTTCTCTGCGCAGAAGGATACATAGACTTTAAGCATACAGAAAAGGAAACAGTCATAGAGAAAATAACAGAAGAATTGAAAAATACAATAAGGCTTAATGAGGGAGACACAACAGATGTCAGCCGTCAGATGCTGAAACTTTCCCTTGATGAAGAGTTTCCAGGTCCCCTCATGGATCTTTGCGAATCCATCATAACAGGAGAATCTGCTGCATCATGCAGAGATTCTATGCTGAAATTACTGAATATTGGGTCAACTTCAGGAACAGATATGGCCACTGGTGTGATTTATGCACTGGAGAAGGCTGAAGAAGAAAGAAATTACGGAGGAAAATATGTTTAAGAAAACATCAGTCAGAAAAAATGTATATTACGACTCAGTGACACTGATGTCACTGACCAGCAAGATTCTGGATCAGGACGGCGTGGACGAGGCGGTCATTTCCATGGCAACGGAAATGAACAAGGAGCTTCTAAGAAGCGTGGGTCTTTCCAGTGAAGAGAGCGACAAAGCCTCTGCCGGGGATCTCATCCTTGCAGTATCTGCTAAGGATGAAAAAAGCCTGGAGGAAACACTTGTCCTGATCGATGAGCTTCTATCCCCGAAAAACAGGAAGCAGAAAAAAGGCGAAGCCAAGCTTCCCGAGAGTATAACAGAAGCTTCGGAGATCATGGAGGACGCGAATGTTGCGATCATTTCCGTTCCTGGTGCCTATGCGGCAAGGGAAGCAAGAGAAGCGCTGAATAAGGGACTTCATGTCATGATCTTCAGCGACAACATCTCCATAGAAGAGGAAAAATCACTGAAAGAGCTGGGTAAAGAAAAAGGGCTTCTGGTCATGGGACCGGACTGCGGAACGGCAAGCATAAACGGAACAGGTCTATGTTTTGCCAATGATGTCAGGCGTGGAAACATCGGAATCGTTGCCGCATCAGGCACGGGTCTTCAGGAAGTCATGGTTCAGATTCACCATCTTGGCGGCGGAGTGTCCCATGGCATCGGAACCGGCGGACGTGATCTTCGGGAAGAGATCGGTGGCATCATGATGCTTGAAGGCATTAGAGCCCTGGCTGAGGACGAAGGAACAGAGGTCATCGTTCTTGTCTCAAAGCCACCGGCAAAGGCCATCGCAGAGAAGATTCTAAGTGCAGTGGAGAAAGTGGAGAAGCCTGTAGTCATCTGCTTCCTTGACGGAGAAGAGCCTGAAGGACATCTTGATCGTGTCCGGTTTGTGAGCGGGCTCTATGAGGCAGCTGAAGCTGCGGTGTCCGTCCTTAGCGGAGATTCTTCCAGAAGTAAGACGCAACTTGAAGGATTTGATCCGAAGCCCTATAAGGCGAAGCTTAATGAAGAGCAGAAGAACATCAGAGCACTCTACTGCGGAGGAACCCTCTGCGCGGAGACTCTTTCCATCTTAAGAGAAAAACTGGGCAGCGTGAAGAGTAATGTAGGCAAGAAGCCGGGCGAGAAGCTTGTATCCGGGGAAAGCCATACAGGACATGTTCTTCTTGATCTGGGAGAAGATGAATATACAAACGGAAAGCCACATCCCATGATTGAGCCTTCCTTAAGGAACGAGCACATTCTAAGAGAGGCTGCGGATAAAAGCGTCGGCGTTATTCTACTAGACTACGAGCTGGGATACGGATCTCACGACGAAGCGCCTGAGGTTTCGCTGAAGGCCATCGGACGAGCAAGAAAGGCAGCGGCAGATGAAGGAAGAGAGCTCATATTTGTCGGCTACATCTTAGGTACGGAGCTTGACAAGCAGGACTACAAGCTTCAGAGAAGACTGCTTAAGGAAGAAGGCATCCTTGTGTTTGACAGCAATAAAGAAGCTGCTCTTGCTGCAAGCATGATCATAGGATAAAGGTGAGGATATGATGAATGAAATGAATAAACTGCTTCAAAGCGAAGTTAAGGCCATAAATGTCGGTACCAGGACTTTTATAGACGATCTTCTCCTTCAGGAGAGATCTGTCATCCACGTGGAGTGGAAACCGCCTGCAGGTGGAGACACTGAAATTCTGAGGATTCTTGATGAGCTGGAGAATGATGAGAGAATC
This sequence comes from Proteiniclasticum sp., assembly GCF_032054185.1. Lineage (NCBI taxonomy): Bacteria > Bacillati > Bacillota > Clostridia > Eubacteriales > Clostridiaceae > Proteiniclasticum > Proteiniclasticum sp. The sequence goes on along the minus strand of NZ_DAMBTF010000023.1, from coordinate 8,915 downwards.
AGAACGGCAAACGAGGAGACTGTAAGGATCATGATGAGTTCCCATGCTGTTCTTGTGGATATCGCTCCTGCAAAGGACGTCATTCCGGGAATGGATGAGAACATGATACTTCATGCCGGTCCGCCCATAGCCTGGGAAAGGATGTGCGGTCCCATGAGAGGCGCCGTCATCGGCGCGCTGATCTTTGAAGGACGCGCAGAAGGGGAAGAGGATGCGGTGAAGCTCATAGAATCAGGGGCAATTAAGTTTTCTCCCTGCAACGAGCATAACGCCGTTGGACCCATGGCGGGGATCATCTCTCCAAATATGCCTGTCCATATCATCGAGGACAAGGTTCATGGAAACTTCGCCTACTGCACCGTGAATGAGGGACTTGGAAAGGTTCTGAGATACGGAGCATATGATGAAAGCGTCATCAGCAGACTGACCTGGATCAGAGAAGAGTTTGCACCCCTTCTTAAGAAGGCTCTGGAGCTTAAGGGAGACGGCGTGGATATCAAATCCATCATTTCCCAGGCGCTACATATGGGAGACGAGTGCCACAACAGAAACAAGGCTTCAACCAGTCTCTTCTTCAGAGAAATCGTGCCTTACTTCTTTAAACTCAATGAGGACAGAGAAGCTGTAGGGCGAGCTGTGGACTTCATGAGGTCTAACGACCACTACTTCCTCAATCTGTCCATGCCTGCCTGCAAGGCGGCAACGGATGCGGCTTCCGGAATTGAACACTCTACCGTAGTCACCACCATGGCGAGAAACGGAGTGGACTTCGGAATCAGAGTGAGCGGACTTGGAAAGAACGAGTGGTTCACTGCACCTGCAGACAAGATCAAAGGACTTCTATTCCCCGGATTCACGGAAGAGGATGCGAACCCTGACATCGGAGACAGCACCATCACGGAAACCATGGGCATCGGAGGCTTCGCCATGGGCGGATCGCCTGCCATCGTACAGTTTGTCGGAGGGACGGTAGCCGATGCCATCGCCTACAGCGAAAAAATGTTCAGCATCACGACATCTGAGAATACAAACTTCTCCATACCTACACTCGATTTCAGAGGATCTGCCATCGGTATCGACATCATGAAAGTGCTGATGACCGGAACACTCCCCATCATCAATACCGGTATGGCCCATAAAGTGGCCGGAATCGGTCAGGTGGGTGCGGGACTTGTCAGCCCTCCTCTTGAGTGCTTCAAAGCTGCCCTTAAGGGATACGCGAAAAAGAGAGGTGAGGGCAATGAGTAGACTCCTGATCGCTCTTGGGGGAAATGCCCTGGGCAATAATGTGACCGAGCAGATGGAGCGCCTGAAGGAAGTGGCGCTGCCGATTGCGGATCTCATCGAGAAAGGTCATGAAATCATCATCACCCATGGTAACGGACCCCAGGTGGGCATGATCCATGACGCCATGGAGAAAGAGAATATGCCGCTTCCTGAATGTACGGCCATGAGCCAGGGGTATATCGGATATCATCTGCAGAATGCGCTGAGAGCGGAACTTGCAAAGAGAAACATCGTAAAGGAAGTCGTGGCTTTAGTCACCCAGGTGGTGGTGGATGAAAATGATGTGGCATTCAATCATCCTCAGAAACCCATCGGACCTTTTCTGAGCTTTGAAGAAGCGGAGGCGCTGAAAGTCTCAAAGAATTATGAGGTCATTGAAGATTCTGGAAGAGGCTACAGAAGAGTCGTTCCTTCCCCTAAACCTCAGGATATCGTGGAGAAGTCATCGGTCAAGGTGCTTCTTGAAAACGGCCATATCGTCATCACCGTCGGCGGCGGGGGCATTCCTGTCATCAGGAACGGAATGGAATACCTTGGTGCTGAAGGAGTCATCGACAAGGATTATTCCAGCGGAAAGCTGGCTGAGCTTGTGGACTGCGACTATATTTTCATGCTTACAGGTGTGGACAGAATCGCCATCAACTACGGTCAGAAGAATCAGAAGGACCTTGCCAGAATGAGTACCGAGGAAGCCAATACCTATATTGAAGAAGGTCACTTCGCTCCCGGCAGTATGCTGCCGAAGGTGGTCACAGGTATCCGCTTTGCCGAGTCCGGCAAAGGCAGAAAAGCCATCATCGGTTCCCTTGAAAAAACCAATGAAGCTCTTGTGGGAGACAGCGGTACAATCATCTACAGCAAAGAGATAGAATAAACCGATAGAGATGAAGTCATGAGCAGTCATGGCTTCATCTTGCGCTATCTATTACTGAATTTTCTATTAATTAAGCGGGGCTCAAGGGAATACATGCTATAATGTACCTAATAAAGACATGAGATTAAGTTGAGAATGAAACTGATACCATGAGATTAGGGGGTTGAAAAATGCATAAAAGAGTAATGGTGATTCTGGCACCGGGGTTTGAGGAAATCGAAGCGGTGGCTGTGATTGATATTTTAAGAAGAGCCAAGGTGAGTGTACAGATCTGTTCCACAGAAAAGGAATTTGTGACCGGTTCACACAACATCACCATAAAGAGTGATGCAAGGCTTGAGTTCATCGACTTGAATAATGATGAGTATGATCTCATCTATCTGCCTGGGGGCGTTCCCGGCGTGAATCATCTGGCTGAAAGCGAAGATGTCATGAACCTTCTGAAGAAATTCAACGAGGACGGCGTGCTCATCGGCGCAATCTGTGCAGCACCATGGGTGCTGGATCAGGCTGGCATCCTTACGAAACATGAAGTGACTTCCGCACCGACGTTTAAAGACAAGATCTCACCAAAGTCCTGTGTGGATGAAGTGTTTGTGCAGTCAGGAAATATCCTGACCTCAAGAGGAGCTGGAACATCTCTTGAAATGGGATTTAAGATCCTTGAGACATTAGGGCTTGAAGAAGATGCAAAGAAGCTGCGCGAGGATATGCAGTATAATTTTCTTATGGACAAGACTTTTAATCACTGATTTTTGTAAAAGAAATAGAAGACGATACCTGGATTGCAAGTCCGGGTATTTTTTCGTCTAGTTTTTATTTTTAGTTAACTAAAATTAGAAATTAATATAATAATAAAGAAATGTAGAAAGAGAATGAATAAATTTTTCAAAATTATTACGATAAATGTTTCAAATGATAAGGAAGATGATATAATTTATGTTAGACACGTATCAACCAGTATTAATATTCTATAATTGATCGTAAATGTGTGCAACATATATTCGTTCCGCGTATACAATTGAGAATAACTATCGATAAAAGAATATTTCTGGCAAATCAAAAAGTGAGGTAAGAAACTATGCTTAGTAAGAATACGAAGAACATCATTCTGAAAACGACTATTGCTATGACAGTAGGCCTTTCAACCATCCTGGTTCCTAATTTCAAAGAACCGGTTGTTGTTGAAGCTGCCAACGTCATCAATCAGACACAGGGAGTGGTGACAGTTAATGCTTCTTCGCTCTGGACTTATTCAAGGGCAGACTGGAATGCCAGGACAAAGGCGTTTAGCAAAGGTACTCAATTCACAGTACTGGAGAAATTAGGCGTTGCTGGTAGAGAAATGTATCGTCTTAGTAACGGACTATATATTTCAGCAAATCCATCTTATGTCAGTTTCCAAGGCAGTGGAACATCTAATCCCACACCAGCACCTGTAAATCAAGGATCATCTGTTGTATCTAAGACTACAGTGAATCTGAATATGAGAAGAGGTAGTGGTACAAAATATGGTATAGTTCTTACTATTCCAAAAGGCGCCCAGGTAACAGTTTTATCAGCATCCAATGGCTGGTCGAACGTATCATACAATGGAAAAACAGGATGGGTTTCGAGTAAGTACCTGACAGCTGGTACCACATCTCAGCCAGCGCCCTCAGTACCTGCACCTTCTATACCTGCTGTTCCATCAGGAACAGGAACAGGAAGAACGACAGCAAATCTTAATATGAGAAAAGGAAACAGTACAAGACAAGGTATTATTCTCACTATTCCTAAAGGAAGAGAAGTAACAATCCTATCTACATCAAATGGATGGTCAAATGTAAGTTACAATGGGAAAACAGGGTGGGTATCTAGCCAGTACTTAGCTATAGTTACAGCACCTGCGCCGCAGCAGCCTGCCCCAAGTGTACCCTCCACACCATCAGTGTTAGGCACAAGTAAAACGACCGCAAACCTTAATATGAGAAAAGGTAGCAGTACAAAACAGGGCATTATTCTCACCATTCCTAAAGGAAGAGAAGTCACTGTCATTTCTTCATCTAATGGCTGGTCGAACGTATCATACAATGGAAAAACAGGATGGGTTTCAAGCACATACTTAACAGCATTAGTTCCTGTGACCCCTCCGGTAGTGACCCCACCAGTTATTGTAGTACCAGAACCACCTGTTACACCAGTGCCACCGGTAGTACCAGAAGTACCTGTAACACCTGCCCCTCCCGTGGTTCCAGAAAAACCGGTAGAAGTACCAGTAGTTGTTAAACCTGCTGTATTGCTTGTAGACAACATAAAGAGCTTATACAATAACGAAAATATTATTGTTTCCGGCCTGGCACTCACCATGGATGGTATTAAAAGTGTTACAGCTACAATAGATGGTAATGAAGTTGCAGTTGAGAGAATTGAAAGACCCGATATGCACGTCATATACGGAGAAGGATATAATCTGAGTAACATCGGTTTCAGACTGAATATTGATAAATCGACACTATCAGCAGGTAAACATAGTGTAGTGATTAAAGCTACAGCAAACGATGGCAGTGTAAAAGATTATGCGAACAGTTTTAAACTAACTAAGCCAACAGCAGCAATAACTCTAAATGGATTAACGGATGGACAGGCAGTTCCATCTGGTAATGTTAACGTAAGTGGTTATGCAGTGAATGTTGACGGTGTTTCAGAAGTGCGTTACTACGTTAATGACATAAATAAAGGTGCAGTAGCCTATGGTTCTGCTTCAGGCGAAGCATCCGCTTATGCTTCCTACACAGGATATGCTAATGCAGGCTACAATTTCACTCTAAATGCTGCAGATTTATCCTCAACAGGGATGAATGCAGTCAGAGTTGAGCTTACAGGAAAAGATGGTACAAAGTACTCAAAAACTGTACTTCTTAAAGGATCGAATACATCCCGATACATTGCTGAAGCACAGGCGAAAACAAGAGATCAGTATGCAGCTGTTGAATATGGAAAGGGTGCAAAAATCTATTCAAACGGTTCATTTATCGATGCAACACCTTACCAGGTCCAGTATCATATGGATCCCGCCAACTTCATTCATCATAGTCTTTACAAATATATGTTTATGGATCTGAGGTATACTGTAAATCAGCTGGATATCGATGCGGCAAAACTGGATAACATGCTTGCAGGGAAAGGTTCACTTAATGGAACAGGTGCTTACTTCCTAAAAGCAGCTGAAACACATGGTATAAACCCATTCTACCTGATTGCACATGCACTTCTGGAGACAGGACATGGAAAATCTGTACTTTCAAATGGTCAGCTGGTTAAAGATACCTATACCAAATTTGGTGATGCATCTACCATAGTACCTGACAGTATTCCTTTAGAAGATAGAGAAAAGCTTGTATATAATGTTTTTGGTATCGGAGCTTATGATTCAAATCCAGAATTATGGGGGGCACAAAAAGCATACGAACTTAAATGGTTTACAATTGAGGATGCAATAGTTGGTGGTGCAAAGTGGATAAGTGATGGATATCTTAATCGTACAGCAGGTAGTCAGAATACCTTATTCAAGATGAGATATAATTTCCCGGACAATATGATACACCAGTATGCTACAGATGTGGCGTGGGCTAAGAGTCAGTCGGGATTCATCAAAACACAGGTTGATGCTTATAATAAGGCTAATGGCACAGATATTGATCTGGTATATATCTATCCAACATTTAAATAATTATTTTAGAATCGGTGTGATAAATAACACCGGTTCTTTATTTTTGATAAACTTAGATTTCAAGTTATAATAATGGAAAGAAAGAGATCAGTTCGCAAGAGAAGGATACGTTATCGTTAAAGACAGGAGATGACAGCATGCAAAGTAAATGGCTCATCAGAAATATTAAATATGACTATAAAGGCTTAAGCCAGACCCTGAAACTGCCGGAGGAAATCTGCCGGTGCCTCATCAACCGATGCCCGGGGTCTTTTGAGGAAATCATGGACTATCTGGAACCGGATCTTGGGAAGCTTCATGATCCAGGTCTTCTTAAAGATATGGATCTTGCGGTGGAGATGATTCTTCATGCCATCGATGAGGAGAAACTCATCAGGCTTGTGGGAGACTTCGATATCGACGGTTCCATGAGTATCTATGTAGCCCTCAGCGCACTGGAGAAGTGCGGGGCGAACGTGGATTACGAGATTCCGGACAGAGTGAAAGACGGATATGGAATCAACAGAGATATCGTGAAGAAGGCAAAGGATGACGGAGTGGGACTCATCATCACTTTTGACAACGGGATATCGGCTTCAGATGCTGTCACTTATGCAAAGGAGATCGGACTGGACATCATCGTTACAGACCATCATGATGTGCCTTATGTGATCGAAGATGGTGAGAAGATACAGGTGGTGCCTCCAGCTGACGCTGTAGTCAATCCTAAGCAGGAAGACTGCAGTTATCCATATAAATACCTTTGTGGAGCTGGAGTGGCGTTCAAGCTCGTTACAAGCCTATATGCGGAGCTGGGTATTCCGGTGGAAGAGCTTGAAGAATATATTCCCTTCGTTGCGATCGCAACGGTTGGTGATATTGTCTACTTAACGGGAGAAAACCGGATCATAGTCAGACACGGACTTCAGATGCTTAAGGATACGAGAAATGATGGCCTTATAGCGCTTGCAGAAGTCAGCAAAGTGGACATCAGGAACATTTCCACCTACATCATCGGATTTGTTCTAGGACCCTGCTTCAATGCAGCAGGTAGACTTGCCACAGCGAAGATGACTATTGAACTTCTCTTTTCGGAGGGGGATGATGCGAGACGAATCGCAAATGAACTTTATCAGCTGAATCAGAGAAGAAAGGCCATGACTGAAGAAGGCATTCTTCTGGCCGAAGAGGAGATCAGGTCCAAGGGCATAAGCGAGGATCAGGTCATAGTGCTGAAGCTTGATGATGTGCACGAAAGTCTTGCCGGAATCATTGCGGGACGCGTGAAGGAACGCTACTACAGACCGACCATCGTTCTCACAAGAACAGAGAATGGTCTAAAGGGATCGGCTAGATCCATTGAAGAGTATAATGTATTCGAAGGTCTGAACAGGTCCAAGGATTACCTTATCAAGTTTGGCGGTCATCCCATGGCTGCTGGGCTCACGCTTTCTGAAGATAATCTTGAAGGCTTCAGAACAGATCTTCTCAGAAATTCCGCACTTAAGGGGGATGAACTTATTCCTAAGGTGACCATTGATGCAAGGCTCAGTCCTGGGAAAATCACGACAGGATTTGTAGAGAGCCTATCAAGGCTGGAACCTTTCGGGAAAGCGAATCCAAAACCCATATTTGCTGAGAAGAATCTTCTGATCAGTCAGGTCTATCTCCTTGGAAAAGACAAAGATCACCTGAAGCTCGTATTCACCTCAGAAGGGACATCCGTGGAGGGGATCTATTTCTATGGCGTAAAAATCATCAGGGATTATTTCAGAGAAGTCCACAAAATGGAATATGATGATTTATCGAAAGTGCTGAAAAACACGAAATGTGATATTCTGTTTTACCCTGATATCAACACATATAATGGTGTAAGCAAGGTACAGCTAAAGATATCGGACTTTAGAGTATCAGATCAATAAAATCTCAGGAAATAATTAGGAGTTTTATCATTGTAAAGGCAATAAAGTTATGATACATTAATGATTATGATAGATTGCATCATAATTAATTTTATCAGGATTGGTAGAGTTTAGTGATACAAGTATCAGGCCATTGGAACCTGGATAAAAATATGCTAAAAACCTCTATCTATTGCGTGATGATATTGAAGTAGGCATTTCCAGGTTCCTTTTTTGTGCAGACAGTTATATATTACTCGATAAATTCAGAAAGGGTCAGTAATCGCCTCATTCAAGAAGAGGATTACTGACCCTTTTAAGATTCTTAGATAGCTAAATCATTTATATGTGTATTTATTTGGCATAAAGGAGTTCTTCGGAATAAGGATAGGAGTCTTTAAGCTCGCCCATGACGAAATATCGTTTGCCGGTCTTCGAAGAATAGTAGCAGGTCATAAGAGAGATGATCGGCTTTCCGATTTTATCCGCTTCATCATCATCTATGATGTATACGGCTGTGTCTGGAACGACTTTGACTTCATAGGTGACGTATTCAAAAATCGTTTCTTTATCGGTCACTCTGATGAGATCGCCTTCCTGAACATCCATCAATGAACCGAAGAGAACATCCTTTTCTTTCATGTAGTGACCGGCTAAAGGGTAGTTGCCGGTACCCATTCTCTGATCTTTTCTCATGGTAGCAGATCCTGCCAGAAGGTTCGAATTGTTTATGCCCTTAAATATAGGGATATTCATGCCTACTCTGGGAATGACCAGCTGGCCGACAAGAAGATCCTTATTGACTTTATTGGAGCTCATGAGTGTTCCGGTTACACTGATGTCTTCTACTATAGAGAAATCAAATTCCGCTTCTTCATTCTGCTCATTTTCTTTAATTTTTTCTGGTGTATATTCTGCAATGATTTCAACCGTGTTCTCGACAGTATTTTCCACTACAGTATCTTTAATTTTGGGTGAGAAAATCAGAAGTAATCCAAATACAATCAGTAGAACAGCAAATACTTTTTTCATACTCATTCCTCATTTCTTTTCGTTGTGTTTAATATAACATTATTTGATTTTTCAATCAATGGACTAAAGGTTACAGGATAGTGTCAATTTACTGTAGGAAAAAAATAATCAGAGGTCCCCATATTTGTAA